>NZ_JAYMEM010000028.1:194826-195235 GCF_037029465.1 Mesoflavibacter sp. CH_XMU1404-2
GTCGTTATCACAATCTAAATCATTCCATGCAGCATCTACTGGCTCTGTCTGACTTGTAAGTTCTAATGAACATGGATCGTTTGGATCTGTTCCATCTATAGCTTCTTGTCCGTCTGTTACTCCATCTCCATCTGTATCGACATCTAATGGATCTGTTATGTTTCCATTTGGATCTATTGGTGTGTTTGGATCGTCTACTCCTGTAACTTCTTCTCCGTTTGTTAATCCGTCGTTATCACAGTCTAAATTACTCCAAGCAGCTGTAACAATTGTTAAATCCTGGTTTGTTGGATTGTAATCACATGGATCTTGTTCGTCTGTTCCATTACCATCATCAATGCCATTTCCGTCTGGATCAATCTCATCACCATTGGTTACACCATCGCCATCACAATCTAATGCTTGGTAG
>NZ_JAYMEM010000029.1:0-114725 GCF_037029465.1 Mesoflavibacter sp. CH_XMU1404-2
GGTACGACTGAAGGAATCTCACTAGTTATTTATGATTAATTATGCGACTTCTCTCTGCGATCGAAGTGACTATAGAAATTCTTTTTTTTGGTTTAAGGGTAATTTGTGTCTTAGTTAGTCATTAATTAATAGTTATTAAAAAGAGATTGCTTCGTCCTGCGTCCTCGCAATGACAATAGGACGCTTGTAATGACAACCTTAATGTCATTCCGAAGGAGGTACGACTGAAGGAATCTCACTAGTTGTTAATGATTAATTATGTGACTTCTCTCTGCGATCGAAGTGACTATAGAAATTCTTTTTTTTGGTTTAAGGGTAATTTGTGTCTTAGTTAGTCATTAATTAATAGTTATTAAAAAGAGATTGCTTCGTCCTGCGTCCTCGCAATGACAATGGGATGTTTATAATAATAAAAAACACCTCCAAAATTGAAGGTGTTTTTGTTTAAATAATCAAATATTTAGTTTGTTAGTTAACGTATTTAATTAAAGACTACAAAGCATTATCCATAATCTCTTGTACGACTTCTGGATTTAGTAATGTACTAGTATCTCCTAAGTTACTAGTATCTTTACTTGCTATTTTACGTAAAATACGACGCATAATTTTTCCGCTTCGTGTTTTTGGTAATCCATTAGTAAACTGAATTTTATCCAACTTAGCAATTGGTCCAATTTGTTCGGTAATTAATTGATTGATCTCTTTACGTAAATTGTTATGATCACGTCCTTCACCTGTTTCTTTTAAAGTGACGTAACCATACAATGCATTTCCTTTAATATCATGAGGGAAACCTACAATTGCAGATTCTGCTACTGCTGGATGTTCGTTTATAGCATCTTCAATTGGTGCAGTACCTAAGTTATGTCCTGAAACGATAATCACATCATCCACACGACCAGTAATACGGTAATACCCTACTTCATCTCTTAAAGCGCCATCTCCTGTAAAATACTTGTTATCATAAGCTGAGAAATACGTGTCTTTATAACGTTGATGATCTCCCCAAATAGTACGCGCCATACTTGGCCAAGGGAATTTTATACAAAGTCTACCATCTACTTGATTGCCTTTTATTTCTTGTCCATGCTCATCCATTAATGCAGGTTGAATTCCGATGAATGGAAGCGTCGCATAGGTTGGTTTTGTTGGCGTAGCAAACGCAATTGGCGTTATCATAATACCTCCTGTTTCAGTTTGCCACCAAGTATCTACAATTGGCGATTTTTTCTTTCCTACGTTATCATCATACCAGTGCCAAGCTTCTTCATTAATTGGTTCACCAACAGTACCTAACACTTTTAAAGATGATAAATCGTGTTTTTCTAAGTGGTCTACACCTTCTTTTGCTAATGCACGAATAGCTGTTGGTGCTGTATAGAATTGGTTAACTTTATGTTTTTCCACTATTTCCCAGAAACGACCAAAATCTGGATAACTTGGTACTCCTTCAAACATTACGGTTGTTGCACCGTTACATAATGGTCCGTAAACAATGTAACTATGTCCTGTAATCCAACCTATATCTGCCGTACACCAATACACATCTTTTTCTTTATATTGAAACACATTTTTAAACGTATACGCCGTATATACCATATAACCTGCAGTGGTATGTACCATGCCTTTTGGTTTACCTGTAGAACCTGAAGTATATAGGATGAATAACGGATCTTCTGCATTCATAATTTCTGGTTCACATTCGTGATAAGCGTCGTCTAACAAAGGTTGTAACCAATGGTCACGACCATCTTTCATATTAATATCGCTATTAATGCGTTTTGCAACTAATACGCTATCTACACACTCACATTCATTTAAAGCTTCGTCAACAATACCTTTTAAATCAATAGTTTTTGATCCACGGTATGATCCATCACTTGTAATGACCATTTTACATTCTGAATCATTAATACGTGTTGCTAATGCTGTAGATGAAAATCCTGCAAACACAACAGAATGAATTGCACCAATACGTGCACAAGCTAATACTGAAATGGCTAATTCTGGAATCATCGGTAGATAAATACAAACGCGATCGCCTTTACCAATACCTTTATCTTTTAGTACATTGGCAAACTTACATACGCGCTCATGTAACTCGCGATACGTAATATGCTCTGCTGGATCTTTTGGATCGTTAGGTTCAAAAATAATAGCGGTTTTATCGCCACGTGTATATAGATGTCTATCTATGCAGTTTTCGGTAATATTTAGTTGTGCACCTTCAAACCATTTTACTTCTGGTTTGGTAAAATCCCAACTTAAAACATTATCCCATTTTTTACGCCACATAAAATGTTCTTCGGCAATTTCTTCCCAAAAAACTTCGGGATTTCTAACTGATTTACGATAGACTTGGTAGTATTCTTCTAAGTGTTTTATATGATAATTACTCATAATGCTTATATATTAATTTAGTTTTGTTTTAATTTAATGAATCCCAATATGATGGGTTTCGTAAACGGTTTTTATTTCATCTATAATTGCTACATCATCAATGGTTGATGGTATGTTATACTGCTGTTCGTCTGCTATATTTCTTAGTAATTTACGAAGAATTTTTCCACTTCTTGTTTTTGGTAAACGGTTAACTACTAAGACATCTTTAAATGATGCTACTGCATCAATTTCATGACGTACATCTTGAATGATTTCTTTTTGAATACTTTCATGATTTGTAGCTTCTCCTGATTTTAAAACGACTAACCCTAATGGTTTTTGTCCTTTTAAATCGCAGTGTACACCAAATACAGCACATTCGGCAACCGATTTATGAGAGGCTACAATTTCTTCCATTTCGGCAGTAGATAATCTGTGACCAGCAACGTTTATAATATCGTCTACTCTACCTGTAATAAACACGTAACCATCTTCGTCTTTATAACCACCATCGCCAGAAAAATAATACCCTGGAAATTTGTTTAAATATCCTGATTTAAAACGTTCTGTGTTTCCCCATAAATTCATTAATGTTCCTGGTGGTAATGGTAATTTGGCAGCAACATAACCTTCTACACCTGCTTCTACTTCGTGACCTTCTTCATTTAAAATTTGAATATCATAACCACTTACCGGAAAGCTTGCCGATCCTGGTCTTACTTCTTGTAATTGTACACCAACCATATTAGCTAACATTGGCCAACCGCTTTCGGTTTGCCACCAGTGATCAATCACAGGAACGTTTAATTTTTCGTGCGTCCATGTTAGTGTTGCTACATCACAACGTTCACCAGCTAAGAACTGATATTTTAAGCATGATAAATCAAAACGCTTTATCATCTGCCCGTCTGGATCTTCTTTTTTAATCGCTCTAATAGCTGTTGGCGCTGTAAACATCACTTTTACATTATGCTCGCTAATAACACGCCAAAAGGTAGAAGCATCTGGTGTTTTTATTGGCTTACCTTCAAATAAAATAGTGGTATTTCTGTTTAATAATGGCGCATAAACAATGTAACTATGTCCTACGACCCAACCAACATCACTTGCTGCCCAATAAGTATCACCTTCGTCTACACCGTACACATATTTCATAGAGAATTTTAACGCAGTAGCATAACCACCTGTATCTCTAATAATTCCCTTTGGTTTTCCAGTTGTTCCTGAAGTATATAAAATATAAGAAGGATGTGTTGCTGGTAATGCAATAGCCTCTACAGATTCTGAATTATTGACTAATGTTTGATAGTCTACATCATAATCTTTTTTAGGAATATCTACACCTTGACCTCTATCAAACACAATAACATGTTCTGGTTTGCTTTCGGATTGTATAATAGCTTCATCAACAAATGGTTTGTAAGGAATGATACGTTGTATTTCAATGCCATTTGATGCGGTAATGACTGCTTTAGGTTTACAATCGTCTATACGAATAGCCAATTCATGCGGAGCAAAACCACCAAAAACAACTGAGTGTATTACACCAATTCTTACACAAGCCAACATCGCATATAATGCTTGTGGAATCATAGGCATATAAATAATACAGGTATCTCCTTTTTTAAGTCCTAAGCTTTGCAGTCCGCCAGCTAATTTAGAGACTTCTTCATGTAATTGATTAAAGGTAATGTGTTGCTTGGTATGCGTCACAGGCGAATCGTAAATAATGGCATCTTGATCACCAAAACCATCTTTAATATGTTTGTCTATACACAGATAACTTAAGTTAAGTTCTCCATCTTCAAACCATTGATAATAATCATGTTGGTCTTTAGACAAAATGGTTTCTGGCTGTTTAAACCATTCTAATTGTTGCGCTTGTTCTTTCCAGAATTGTTCTGGATGTTCTATACTTTTTTTATAGAAATCTTGATATGGCATGATTACGCTTTTTTAGAGTTAAAAAGACCGAACCAATTAGGATTAAGCACTTTAAGTTTTATCAATGCCCAAATAATAGCCACAAAGGATAAACCAACTACAATAGATAATATTGGTGTTACAATAGTTTGGCTTTGCCATTTAAATCTTAGGTACAAAGTAGCAACAACGTAGATACAAATGATTATATCTGATGCTAAAGGATTGATGCGAAGTTTCATTGTCTTTATATTTTAATTAAATACTTGTTTGTTTGCACACAAAACCAATATTTAATTAGTCCTATTAAGACTAACGCTTATGTTGTTAAGCGACAAGTTCCATTATTTCTGAAACTATTTTTTTTACTGAAAAAGGCTTAGTTAAATACTTGTCTGCACCTAGGGTTAATCCTTTTTCAATATCTGACGCTTTATTTTTAGCGGTTAAAAAAACCACTTTTATATCTTTTAATTTTTCGTCTGATTTTATATGAAATAATGTTTGATAACCATCTACATTAGGCATCATTATATCTAACAAAATAACATCTGGCTTTTGTGTTTTTAATATCTCTAACGCCTCACTTCCATCTCTTGCAATATACACTTCAAAGTCATGTTTTTTAAAGGTATACTCTAACGACATCACTATGTTAGGCTCATCGTCTACAATTAAAATCTTCTTCTTCATATAAAAATGTGGTACAATTTACTTAAAAGGTAGCGTAAAAACAAGACTTGCGCCATTTTTTAACCCTTTTTTAGCCCAAATCTTTCCGTGATGTTTTTCTACGATTTGTTTTGTAATCGCCAATCCTAATCCGCTTCCTTGTGGTTTTATGGTATTTTGGTGTTGCGATTGGTAAAATTTATCAAAGATATAATCATGATCTTCTTCTGGTATTCCTTTACCATTATCACTCACCGATATCTCTAAAAAATGATTACATAGCTTATAATCTACAACTATTTCTCCTCTCTTAGGCTCGCAAAACTTTAATGCATTAGATAACAGATTTGTAAGCACTTGCAGAATACGATCTTCATCATAATGTAAATAAAAATGATGCTGATTTTTATTAATAATATGCACCTCTTTTTTAGCTGCAATCTGCTTTAAACTAGAAATTGCTTTTGCTATGGTTACATGAATATCCTGACGGCTAATATCTAAATTTAAACGTCCTGTTTCTAGCTTTTCAAAATCTAAAATGTTATTGATTAAACGTCCTAAACGATCTGAATCTTGAAGTATATTTTTTAAAAACTGTTGCTTCATGTCTTTAGGCATATCATCGTCTTCATCCATCAATAATTCAGTAGCGGCACGTATACCTGTTATTGGTGTTTTAAGCTCGTGAGCAACGGTATCTAAAAATTCGTCTTTCTGTCTGTCTTTTACAATCAACTCGTTATTGGCTTGTTTAAGTTGTGATGACAATTGTGATAACTCTTGCGATTTTTCTATAAGAATTTTATTGTTGACAATGTTTTCTTTAGATTCTTCTAATATTTTAAGTACTTCGACCAAACTAATTTGTTCTTCTTTCACCACACTAGCAATCAAAATTTTAGCAGAAGCCGATCCAATACTACCTGTTAATAGTTTTTCTGAAAAGTTAATTAAACGTGCATCTGCCAATTGCGTGTCTTGAGGTAGCTTGTATTTTGTAAAAAAGATGTTTAAAGCACGATTGGCTCTGTTTTCACCTAAAAAACGTATCAACACATTTTTAATGTCATTAACGTAAGCTTCACCTTTCCAAACTAAGGCGCTATCTTGCAACGTGGTAAAGTTTTTACTATCTACATACATTTCGGCGTAGTTTCGTTCTCTATAATTTCCTTTATAAATTAAAGAAAACACTAAGTAACACAATAGGTTAAAACTTATACTCCAGAAAAATGCGTGAGCTGGCGGACTTAAAAAATCTAAACCAAATAATGCGTAAGGTTTTAATGCTTCAATACCGAAAAGACCAAATTGTGCAAAGCTATCATTACCAGTAAATGCATCTAATGTAAACGGTAATACTAGAGTATATAATACGATAGAAACACCTACAATCATCCCAATAATAGCTGCTCTTGCCGAGCCTCGATTCCAATATAAACCTATAAAAAACGAAGGTGCTAATTGCGAAATAATAGTAAATGAAATTAACCCAATAGAATACAACGACAACTCTTTTGAAAACGACACGTAAAAGAAATACGCAAAAATAATTATAGAAAATATTGAAATACGTCTAATATTCTTGATGTACTTAGAGTTACGTTCTGGTTGGTTTTTTATGAATTTATCTAAGAAACCATAAGGAATAATCAAGTTGTTACTAACCATGGTAGACAATGCTAAAGTTGATACAATTACCATAGAAATAACTGCTGAAAACCCTCCTAAAAACACAAGTGTTGCTAAAAAAGAATGTCCTTGTTCTAATGGTAAAAATAAAGTGAAATATTCGGCGTTTTGAGTATTCCCGAAGGTTAATTTTCCTGCCCAAGCTATAAAAATCACAAAAACATTAAAAAGCAACAAGTACAACGGAAACATCCAAATGGCTTGTTTTAAGTGCTTTTCGCGATTGTTTTCTAACACCGAAACCTGAAACTGTCTTGGTAATAAAAAAATAGCCATAAACGATAATCCCATAGTAAAAGCCCAATTAAAACCTTCTTCTAAACTACCAATGGTTGTTAATGGTTTTAAATCGTCAATTGCTGAAATCTTGTTATAAATATCTGAAGTTCCGCCAAATAAATAATACGTAGCATAGACACCAATCACTAAAAAGAATAAAAGTTTTAGAATAGACTCAAAAGCCACAGAAGCTATAATCCCTTTATGTTTCTCGGAAGCATCCGTGTTTTGTGTACCAAAAAACGTGGCAAAAACAGCTAATAGCAAAGCCACATAAAATGTAGAATCATCTATAATTGATGTTGAAATATAGCTGGTATCATCAGACATAATTTCAAAAGTTTCAGAAACTGCTTTTAACTGTAAAGAAATGTAAGGCAATGTTCCTATCAAACAAATTGCAGTTACTAATGCGCCTAAAAATCGATTGTTTCCGTATCGTAAAGAGATAAAATCTGCAATAGATGAAATTTTATGTTGTTTAGAAATACGGATGATTTTCCGCAATACCACAATCCACAATGGAGCTGCAATAACAGGACCTAAATAAATGGGTAAAAAGTTAATACCAGAATTAGCAGCAATACCAATACTTCCATAATATGTCCAAGCTGAGCAATAAACTGCTAAAGATAAGGTGTATACATAAGGGTTGTTCACCCATTTACTCTGACGCTTTTTTTCAGCTATAAAAGCAATGTAAAACAACACTGCTAAATACACGACAATTATGATCACTAACGCATAATTACTCATAATGGCGCTTTAGAACAATAAAAGAAATAACTACTGATAATAGCCAAGTAGAAAAGATAAGCACATAGAAATAAGGAATACCAAACAAATGCCCATCTACATTAAAAATAAGAACAAAAGGCAGATTAAACATTAAAAATAATGCTATGGATAAAACAATCAATTTTTGCTCGTGGCGTTTTTTCATGTAATTTTTAAAAGAGAATACTAATATAAATAAAAATCAGCATTACGAGGTGTAATGCTGATTTTAACTAACTAAATTAAAATATGCTCTTAATTATTTTAAGATAAAGAACAATGTTTTAATGGGAAGAAGCTTCGCCTGCTCCTGATGGAATACGAATGTTTTCCACCATATCTTGAACATCTTGAGGTGGCGCAGGAGTTAATCTTGATACGACTACCGAAACTACTACGTTTATTAGCATTGCAATAGTACCAAACCCTTCTGGAGATGTCCCAAACCACCAGTCTTCTGCAGTACCACCGCCAAACATGTTTAATTTAAATTTCATCATGTAGAATAACATAATTACGATACCTACTACCATTCCTGAGATAGCTCCTTTGCTATTCATACGCTTATCAAAAATACCTAAGATAATCGCTGGGAAGAATGATGCTGCTGCTAGACCAAATGCTAGTGCGACGACAGCTGCCACAAATCCTGGAGGATTAATACCAAAGTAACCAGCAATTAATATAGCTACGAAAATAGATACACGTGCCCAAGTTAATTCACCTTTATCAGAGATATCTGGTTTTAATTGCTTTTTAATTAAATCATGAGATACAGATGTAGAAATTACTAATAGTAAACCTGCTGCTGTAGATAAAGCTGCTGCTAATCCACCAGCTGCCACTAAACCAATTACCCAGTTTGGTAGGTTAGCAATTTCTGGGTTTGCTAATACCATAATGTCTCTATCTACGTATAATTCGTTAGAAGCATCACTAACATTAGCCACCATACGTTGTCCGTATTGACCTCTTTCTTCTGTATATACTGGTTTTTTACCTTCTAAAGCGTTACCAGCAACATATTGAATTTTTCCATCTCCATTTTTATCTGCCCATGCTATTAATCCAGTATTTTCCCAATTTTTAAACCATTCAGGAATTTCAGAGTATTCTTTATTACTTACTGTTTCGATTAAGTTAGTTCTAGAGAATACAGAGATTGCAGGTGCAGTTGTATAAAGAATAGCAATTAATAATAATGCGTATCCTGCAGATTTACGTGCATCTTTTACTTTTGGCACCGTAAAGAAACGAACAATTACGTGCGGTAATCCAGCAGTACCTGTCATTAATGCTAAAGTAATAGCAAATACATCCCAAGTACTTTTTGTTCCGCTAGTATATTCGTTAAAACCAAGTTGTGTATGTAGTGCATCTAATTTGTCAAGTAAAAATTCACCACCTTCAACAGTTCCACCCATTCCTATTTGAGGTATGATATTTCCTGTCATTTGCATAGAGATGAAAAACGCTGGTACCATAAACGCAAAGATTAATACACAATACTGTGCAACTTGCGTGTATGTGATTCCTTTCATTCCTCCTAATAAAGAGAATACTAAAACCACAGCCATACCGATAACTACTCCTAAGTTAATATCTACTTGTAAAAATTGTGAAAATACAATACCTACACCTCGCATTTGTCCTGCAACGTAAGTAAATGATACAATTAAAGCACAAATAACCGCTACTGTACGTGCTGTGTTAGAATAATATCTATCACCAATAAAATCTGGCACAGTAAACTTACCAAACTTACGTAGATAAGGTGCTAAGAGCAAGGCTAGAAGTACATATCCACCAGTCCAACCCATTAAATATACTGAGCCATCATAACCAGCAAACGAAATAATACCAGCCATACTTATAAAAGAAGCTGCACTCATCCAGTCTGCTGCTGTAGCCATACCGTTTGCTAACGGAGAAACACCACCACCAGCAACGTAAAATTCTTTTGTTGAGCCTGCTCTAGCCCATATTGCAATTCCGAAATATAGAGCAAAAGATAGCCCTACTAATAACCATGTCCATACTTGTACACTCATAATGTTTTTTTGTTTTTAGTTTAGTTAAGGCTTACTCGTCGAAACCGTATTTTTTATCTAATTTGTTCATCAATCTTACGTAAACGAAAATGAGAATTACGAATACATAAATAGATCCTTGTTGTGCAAACCAGAACCCTAGTTTAAATCCGCCAAGTCTTATTTCATTTAAAGCATCTTTAAAAAGGATTCCGCATCCGTAAGACACTATAAACCAAATAGAAAGCAGTATAATTAAATACTTTAAGTTTTCTTTCCAGTACGCTGTTGCGTGTTGTTGTTTATCAGACATAATGTTCTTTAGTTATAATTAGTTTTTTATAGATAAATCATTGCTTGAAGCGTTAATCCGCTTGTATCTGTACTACCAAATTTTTGGTTTTTATACTCAAGTGTTAATTTTGAATTGTGACCACTCATATATGCATTAACTCCAATACCTAATGTATTCATATCATCATTAACAGCATCATAAGTATTATTACCATAAGACACATATGGTTGGAATCGTGTTTTTGTTTTATCTCCTGCAAAAACGTAACCTACATGACCGTATAACATACTTCCTGTACCGTAAGCACTGTAAAGATAATCTTTGCCATAATCATTAGATTGATATGTAGCATATGCAGTTAAAGCACTACCGTCTTCTCCTAAAGGAGCATCATAAAAAGCATCAACAGCAAAAATAGCTACATCCTCACCTTGTAAATCAGGTATTGTTAATGTGCCTGCATCTATAACAGAGCCATTAGGATGTAAGAAGAAACCAGCTCCTACATTGAAAACCTTTTTGCCTCCTAAGTAAGTACCTACTTTATATGGTAAAAAGTTAGATTCTTGATCTAAAAAGTTATATTCAAAATATCCTGCATAAGCTTTTCCTGAATCTTTAGATCCTAAAATACTTCTTCCATTATACACTGCAGCACCACCTGCATCTGGTGTTCTTGCATCCAAAGTTGAAGCTGTCACATCATTAATAGCAACACGATATTGAAGTTTACCAAATTTTCCTTTAGCAAAAACACCTACGTGTCTCGCAAATTGATCCGATAATCCTATTGTTGCCCATGATTGACGGTTGTTATCTAATGTCATCATATTTAATGTACTTTGATTATTTAACCTAGAAATACCATTAAAATAATGTAAACCACCGCCGACAGAATGATCTTTTGCAATATTATACTGTGCCCATACATCATGCATGAACAACTGAGAACCTTCACCCTTACCTGTTGGGCTCATGGAACCACTATTAAGACTATTAAGCCCGAAGTGAGTTAATATTAAAAATTTGTCTGTAATTTGCGAGAACATTAAAACACGTGCACGACGTAAATTGAAGTTTAATGCACTTGCATCTGTTGCGGGATCAAAATTATAACCTGCTTGCATTTGAGCCCAAGAAATAACACGTAGATACTTATTACCTTCTTCGTCAAATTTTACTTTTAATCCTCCATTATAATCTGGCGAACCTTGAGCATTCATAAATTGAAAGGACATAAAGAATAGTCCAATCCATAAAAGAGTTTGTTTTCTCATAATTTTAAAGAGTTAGTTAGTGAATAAATTAAAATATTGGTTTTGTGTGCACTACTAAACTCTAAAAAAGTATGTGTTAACAGAAAATTAATATATTAATCTGTTAAATAATTATACTAATCCTTAAAACGTTCCCATTTTATTAGCATAAATTTATCCCCAAGCTCTGTGACAACAACACCAGCACCTTTAATATTTTCGGTTTTTTGAAAGTAATTCCCTAATTCTGTTGCGTTTAAAATTTTATACGTTGGGTGATAATTAGAATTATATGGTCGTTTGATGTTGTATTTTTTTACCCAGTTCATAATACTTACGTGAGAAACACCTAAAATACGTTCGATCTCTCTATAGGTTAATCCTTCTAAATATAGCTGTAAAGACTTATTTACATAATAGTCGTCAATCTTCTTACCTATCTTATTTACCGAAAAAAAATAGTTACATTTTTTACACTTATAACGTTGTCTTTCGTTTACAATTCCACTTTTTATATAGTGGTCAGAACCACAATTTGGACACAAATCGATCTTCATATATATTATTTTAGCATAAATATATTAATTTAGCGAATATAAATTGATAAAAACTTCAAATTTTTATCAACTAATCAATTAAAACACTAAAAAAATATGGACTTGATAGATATTTACACCTAAAATTATAGATAAAACAAAACCCTGTAATAAAATATCACAGGGTTTTGTTTTAGTTTAAGGTTAACTATTAAATTATTATACTTTTGGATTAAAATGTGCGTCTTCTTCTTGCGTTAATATACGCGAGTGAATTATAAAACGTATTCCTAAAGGAATTTCTAAAGAAAAACTTGCACCTCTACCTTCAGTAATATCTATAGTTAAATGTGTATGTTTCCAATATTCAAATTGATCTTTATTCATATAAAAAGGCACACCTTGTATATCTCCAAGATGTATATCACTTTCATCTAAATACATATCCTCTTTTTCAAAAATCATTGGTGCAGAGCCATCACAACATCCGCCACTTTGATGAAAAATCAAATCGCCATGTTTTTCTTTCAGCTGATTAACAATCGCTTTTGCTTGTTCTGTTATATCTATTCTTTGCATATCTATAAATTTAATAAAAAAGGCTGAATTAATTAAATCCAGCCTTTTTCCGCTATTATAAATTTCTATATACTAAAAGAAACCTAACTTATTCTTATCGTAAGAGATAAGCATGTTTTTAGTTTGACGGTAGTGACTCATCATCATTTGATGGTTTTCTCTACCAAAACCAGATTTTTTGTATCCTCCAAATGGCGCATGTGCTGGATAAGAATGGTAACAATTTACCCAAACGCGACCTGCTTTTATAGCTCGTGGTATTTGGTATAGTTGGTGTGCATCACGTGTCCAAACACCAGCACCTAAACCGTAAAGTGTATCGTTAGCAATCTCTAAAGCTTCAGCTTCGTCTTTAAATTTGGTTACGCAAACTACTGGTCCAAAAATTTCTTCTTGGAAGACTCTCATTTTATTATGACCTTCTAGAATGGTTGGTTGGATAAAGAATCCGTTGCCTAAATCGCCTTCTTTATTAGCGTCACCACCACAAAGAACTTTAGCTCCTTCTTCTTTTCCTATTTTTATATAAGATTGAATTTTTTCGTATTGATCATTAGAGGCTTGCGCACCAACCATACAATCTGTACTGTAAGGACTAGTTTGTACAATTGCTTTGGTACGCGCCACAACACGCTCCATAAACTTATCGTAAATATCTTCTTGTACTAAAATACGAGATGGACAAGTACATACTTCACCTTGATTAAAAGCAAATAAAACTGCACCTTCTATAGCTTTATCTAAGAAAGCATCATCATGATCCATAACCGAATTAAAGAAAATGTTAGGCGACTTTCCTCCTAATTCCATAGTTACAGGATTTAGATTCTTTGATGCATACTGCATAATTAGTTGTCCTGTAGTTGTTTCTCCTGTAAAAGCTACTTTATCAACACGAGAACTTGATGCTAATGGTTTACCAGCTTCTGGTCCAAAACCGTGAATGATATTAATCACACCTGGAGGAAATACATCTGCTATTTTTTCCATTAACAAAGTGGCAGAAGATGGTGTTTGTTCTGCTGGTTTTAATACCACGCAGTTACCAGTTGCTAATGCTGGTGGCAACTTCCAAGACAACATTAATAATGGGAAATTCCATGGAATAATTTGTCCAACGACACCAAGTGGCTCTTTAATATTCATGGATAAGGTGTTTTGATCTAACTCTGTTGCACTACCTTCTTCTGCACGAATACAAGATGCAAAATAACGCCAATGGTCTGCAGATAAAGGTACATCTGCATTTAAAGTTTCACGAATTGGCTTACCATTATCACAAGTTTCAACTAACGCAAATTCTTCTAAGTTAGCTTCAATAATATCTGCTACCTTATTTAAAAGATTAGCACGTTCGGTTGCAGAAGTGTTTCCCCAAGCTTCTTTTGCTGAGTTGGCTGCATCTAAAGCAAGTTCTACATCTTCTTTTTGAGATCTTGGGTATTTTGCAATTAAAGACTTATCTATTGGCGATGTGTTTTCAAAATACTCGCCTCCAACAGGCTCTACAAACTTTCCGTTTATAAAGTTGCCATAGGATTCTTTAAATTTTGGTTTAGAGTAACTCATAGTTATTAATTTAGATTATTAGTTATTATTTAGTTTTCAACTATTACTTATTAATAATGTAACATTGGTAGTTTTTACTTTATTAAAATGAATAATTAGTAATTTTTGTAAAGTTATTTTGTTACATTCTTAAATTATTGAACATATTTATTATATTGTTGCACAATCCTATTATTAAGTATTTTTTAAGATACATTTTTGTATTATTGGGTATGAGTCATTTATTAAGTCAGCATAGAAAACATAGAAAATTAACTACGCTTGTAGAAAACAGAACGACTTACAATGCAGAGTTTGCAGAGTTGAATATTTATGAAACTCATCAATATGCAGAGCAAGTGTCTTTGACTTTTGACTTTCCTATTATTGCAAGTATGCTTACAGGTAAAAAAGTGATGCATATTGAAGGTATGCCGTCTTTTGATTTTTATCCAGGTGAATCTGTTGTTATGCCTACTAACAAAGAAATGGTGATTGATTTTCCTTTGGCAAAAGAAGATGATCCTACGCAATGTTTGGCATTAGGTATTGATAGCACTAAAATTACTGAAGTGGTTGATAAATTTAATCATCACGTAAGTATTGAAAACGAGAACAATACTTGGTCTATAGACCAAAACACCAACCACTTAACAAATAATGAAGAAGTAAACCACTTAATAAAACGCTTAGTACACACCTTTACCAATAACAATACTTCTAAAGATGTGCTTTTGGATTTGATGTTGCAAGAATTGATTGTTAGGTTATTACAAACCAAAGCCAAAACCTTACTATTAAGTGATCAAAATATGTTTAATGACACCAGAATTGGCATGGTCATTAATTACATTAAACAAAACTTAACCAATAAAGATATTACCGTAGATTTACTTGCTAAAAAGGCTTGTATGAGTACGTCACACTTTCATAAAAAGTTTAAAAACACCTTAGGTATCTCTCCTATTGATTATATTAATTCTGAAAAAATAAAATTTTCTAAAAAACTAATTAAAGCATCTAAAGACCTAAGAATATCTGAAATTGCCTTTAAAGCTGGATTTAATAATACTAGTTATTTTAATAGGCAGTTTAAAAAAATGGAAATGATGACGCCAGCACAGTTTAAAAAATCTGTTAGTCAATAATTTACTGTATTGTTTTTACGTAACGTTTTACTTCTTTCATCACTTTTGGTGCCAATAATAGTGTTGCTGTCATCGTTGGTATTGCCATTAATGCAAATACACCGTCAATTAAATTAATCATTAAGCTTAATGATGTTGTTGCACCAATAATTATACTTAAAATATAAAAATAATTATAGTAGTGTTGATGCTTTGCTCCTATTAAAAACGATAAACATTTACCGCCGTAATACGCATAAGAAAACAAGGACGAAATACTAAATACAGCAATACAAGCCATAAGCAAATATTTACCATAAATAGGCATAGCATTACTAAAAGCCGATGCAGTTAAACTAACACCGTTTGCGTCTGTTGTTTTCCAAACACCAGTAACAAGAATAGCAAGAGCTGTTAATGTACAAACCACCAACGTATCTATTGCTGGTCCCATCATAGCTACCAAACCTTCACGAATGGGTTGATTGGTTTTTGCTGCACCATGTGCTAAAGGTGCTGTACCAATACCTGCTTCGTTACTAAATGCACCACGTTTTATTCCTAAAATAATTAATGTACCTACTACACCGCCAAATAAAGCATCTTCTTTAATGAAACTTGCTGTAAAGGCATCGGTAAAAATAAGTTTGAAATAATACGGAACACTTTCTATATTAACAATTAAGATAAAGAATACTAACACAAAATATAGTATGACCATGCTAGGTACTAATTTTGAAGTGACTTTACTAATTCTATTTAAACCACCTAAAATAACCACTGATGTAATTGCTACTAAAACCAAACCAATAATTAAATTTGAAGTAAAATCAACCTCAAATCCGTTTGGGATCAGTACAATATCATTAATAGCTTGTGTTAATTGATTGACGTTAAAAACAGGCAACGCACCAATTAATCCGCAAAGACTAAAAAAGACCGCTAAAGGTTTCCAAGATTTGCCCAAACCTTCAACTATAAAATACATAGGTCCGCCTTGCGTTTTACCTTCACTATCTTTTCCTCTAAACATGATGGCCAAACTAGAGGTGAAAAATTTTGTAGACATACCAATAATAGCACTAATCCACATCCAAAATACAGCTCCTGGTCCACCAAAAGCAATTGCAACTGCTACACCTGCAATGTTTCCCATGCCAATGGTAGAAGATAATGCTGTTGTTAAAGCTTGAAAATGTGTGATATCACCTTCGTCTAACTCGTTATCATATTTGCCTTTTAGCACATCAATAGCATGTCTAAAGTATCTAAATGGTAAAAATCTGGATAGAATTAAAAGGTATAATCCGCCACCTGTTAAGAGAATTAATAACGGAAATCCCCAAACCGCAGAAGAAAACGCTTCTACCCAAGTATTGATCTGTTTATACATGCTAACTGTTTTGATTAGTAAATATACATATATTTGTAATCTAATAACTAATGACCGCTTTGAAACCAACACGTCTTTTTTTCTTAGATGCCGTACGTGCGTTTGCCATTTTAATGATGTTGCAAGGTCATTTTATTGACACACTTTTAGACCCAATTTACAGAGATAAAACCAATATAGCTTATACTACTTGGGAATATTTTAGAGGCATTACAGCACCAACTTTTTTTACCATAACGGGTTTAGTATTTGTTTTTTTGCTATTGCGTGCAAAAGCTAAAAATGAAGATAAATACCGTATAAAAAAAGGCTTTAACAGAGGTTTATTATTGATTGGTATTGGATATGCGTTACGGTTTTCGTTTTTAAGCTTATTTAAAGGCGAAATTAATATGTACTTTATTGTTATTGATGTCTTACAATGTATTGGTCTGTCTTTAATTTTAATTATTGGTCTTTACCTGATTACCTTAAAAAACGAAACTGTTTTTGCGCTTTTAATGCTAATTATTGGCAACATTATTTTTATAACCGAACCATTATATCGCACACTTCACATAGAAGGTATTCCTAAATTTTTAGCTAACTATTTAACCAAAGAAAATGGTTCTGTATTTACCATGATACCGTGGTTTGGTTATGTCTGTTTTGGCGCTTTTATAGCTGTTTTGTTTCATAAATTTGGTCACAAATACCGCTATAAACAATTTAAAATCACTGGGTTTTTAGTGGTTGGCTTTATATTAGTTTTTTGGTCATCACCTTTTTTAACCTTTATAACTCAAATTACTGGTATACAACTTTTTGACGATAGCGCCAACTATAATTATTTGTTTACTAGATTAGGTAATGTATTGGTTATTTTTGGGCTATTTTACACCTTTGAGCGGTATTTAAAACAAGCCGTTATCACCAAAATAGGGCAAAAAACCTTGTCTATTTATGTTATCCACTTTATTATCATTTATGGTAGTTTTACTGGTATTGGGTTAAAGCATTTCTTTTACAAATCACTAACACCAATACAAGCTATTATTGGTGCTATTTTATTTATGGTTGTAGTGTGTTTTATTTCTTTTCATTACGCCAAAACCAATAAGTTTATTTATAAATGGATGCGTAAGGCTTATGAGCGTTTAACAGGATATTAAAAAATAAAACACTGTTAGTCAAAAACTTAAAAACACACTACTCAAATTGAGTATTTAAGCTTTATAAAATTATTAGTATTTTGGGATTTCAAGTTAAAATAACAACTAACTAATCTCTAAAAAATTTTAATAATGAAAACTAAACTAATTACTTTAAGTCTACTACTTTGTAGCGCACTTGCTTTTGCACAAGCAATAACTAACGTAAAAACATTACTTACAGAAACTGAATACGGCAACGCCAGATTATTAGTAACGCCTCTTTCTATTGATGCTCATGCAGAAAAACCTACAAAAACGTCTGGTGTTTACGCTATTTTAGTTTGTTTTACTTATAAAGGAGAACAAAAAGCCATTCATCAAGATTTAACCAGAAAATTTGCCCAAGATGGAGAAGCCGAATTATTCTTAGCAATGGGTGCAAAAAAAGACAATATTGTTATTGGAAATGTTCAGTTTTACAGACGTGACCTTATGTCTTCAGAAAATTATCCTAAAAAAGACGACTGTTATAAATAATTAATCAACATAAATCATAAATTAATATGAAACATTATATTTCTATATTAATCTTTGTATTAGTATGTTCATTTTCTAACGCTCAAGAAAAACAAAATGATGCCACTTGGCAAGAAACTGTAAACTTTCTAAATAAATATAAAAGCTATTTCAAATTAGGATTTACTTACAATAACAACCTAAAAAAATGGGATGAGTATCAAATAGAGCATATATCTATTACTCAAGAGTCATTGTATTTTAAAGCCATAAAATATAATTATAAGAAGCAAAAAAGTAAACACATTGAAGTCTCTATTCCTTTTGCCAAATTACAAGATATCTATAGCGGATTTCGTCAAGAAATATCAACCGTAGGCAATAATATTTCGTTTAAATATAGAATGTATGACTACAAAGGAGAAAAAATAGACACTAGATTTAGCAAAGATAGATATGTTAAAACCATATCGTTTAGAATACAAGATGACGAAATGAGAAAACGAATTATAAAAGCTTTTAAGCATTTAATCTATCTAGCAGAACAAAAACGAATAGAAAAACAAAAACAATCAGGAGATAAATTTTAAACTAAATTACCATGAAAACCAAACATCTTTTTTTCACATCAATTTTAAGTGTATTATTCTTTATTAGCGCATCTACAGAAGCTAAAGCACAAAAAATAGTTCAATTTAGCCAGTATAAAATTTATAAAAATGAATATGGCGCTACCAAAATAAAAATTACACCGCATACTAGAAAAGGCAATACAGATTCTAAATATGATAGCAGTTTTAGCGTTTATGGCGTTTTAATTTGTTACACCGTAGATGGTAAACAAAAATCTGCCAGACAAGACATGACTTACGATTTAAAAAACAAAGGTTATTATGAGTTTGGATTAGCTTATGGTAGCAAAGCTAAAGTAGGATCTGTAAGCGTTACTTACTTTAATATGTTAGACACACCAAAAAGTAGTTGGCCTAAAAAAGACGATTGTTATAACTAATTAAAAATTATCTTTTATAACCCAAAAAAGCCTATACGATATAGGCTTTTTTATTGATGTTAAATAAAATCAAACATCAATTAGGTTTAGTATTCTTTAAGGTAACTTTGCACAACAAAAAGAACTTAAATTTTTAGTCAACATTAAAGTGCTCTTAGCATTTAAAAAGCATAATCATGAAAACCACATATTATCTATTAACTACTATTATTTTACTCACTATTACATCTTGTGCGACCACAAAAAACTCAAAATTGTACGGTAACAGTTGGCAGTTAGAATATATCTCTGGTACCAAAATAGCTTTTGAAGGTTTATACCCAAACAAAAAACCACAGATAACATTTAATAAAGAAAAACACAAAGTACAAGGCAATAACAGTTGTAATGGTTACTCTGCTAACTATACCATTAAAGACAGCTCTATTTACTTTAGCGAGCCAGGACCAAGCACCATGATGTATTGCGGCGAAGGCGAACAAGCATTTTTAAAAATGATGGAAAAAGTTAACCGCTTTAGTTTTGATGACAACGGAAAACTTAATTTAATGCTAGACAATGTAACCATGCTACGTTTTAAAAAAGTAAAATAACAATACACCACTACTCTATTTAAGCCTGCTTTTACAGGCTTTTTTTATTGTTGAAAATTAAATTCAATCTTAATGTAAGAAAATACTTCTAAAACAATATTAAAACTTTTAAATTAATAATATTAATTACAGCAGTTTGTGTAGTATTAATCATTTAACTTATTTACTTAAATAAACATAATTAAGTAACCTGCTTATGGAAAAAAACAATTGGGTTATGTAAAGTGTATAGTTTTTATGATAGGAGAAAAATATAACCTGAACACTCCTAAAAACAAAGTAAGGTATAATTTAAATTAATCAATATGAAAAACTATTTATTTTAACCATTTTATTGATATCTGGTATTACATTATTTTCTTGTGATAAAGAAGATGTCTCAACTATCAACCCAAAAGAAACAAATATTAAAAAAGAATTAAATGATATCTTTAATATATCAATAGATCAAATTCAGGTAGAGTAATCAATGGGTTGGCAAATGAAGAAAATCCATACGATAGTATTGGCTATAAACATAACGAAGTGCTAAAACACCTTTTAACTTTGGAGTTAGATGATACAAATATGTGCAATTCATTATCTGAAGGAAGTAACGAATTTAACATTGATATTAATCTAAATTGTCAGGAAATGTTGTCAATTATTGATGAAGGAAGAATTAAAACTTTTGACAGTATCGGAAACTATCAATCTGATTTTTTTTAACCAACTTTTGTCTTCTAATAAAATAAGTCAAAATGAATATTATTTAATAGATACAACTATTAAAAACACTTTTAATGAAAGTGATTTGAATCAGAAAATTCAATTATTAAAAGTATCTGAAAATTATACAATAAACTCGCAAAATTTTAATGAAGTTGAAAAAGGAAGAATTTTAAGAACATTGGCTATTTATCGTTACAGTTCATATTATTGGGGAAATGAATCCGCTAGGGGTAAAAACCCAATGGTTGAATTAGCTGATGCTGCTGCTGAATATTGGGCTAAGAATTCTCCTGACTCTCCTGCCCAAGACGGAGGAGATATTTATTTAATTTCTGGTATAGCATCTTTAATTATGGATATTATAATAACATATTTAATGCCTTAAAATCATTAACTTTAAAAAGTATAATTATCTTTTTTGATGATTATACTTTTTTATTTTTTTAGAAATGAGTAAAAATCATCTAATCTTCTTTATATACCTAATAACCTCTTTTTGTTTTAGTCAGAATGTAGATAGTTTAAATATTAAGCAAGAAAAAGGACAAATTATACTATTTGGAGAATCTCACTTTGTTAAAGAAAAGTATGACGAAATGAAGCACGTTATACAGCAAAAACTTAACAATATTCCTCCAAAAGAAAAAGTCACTATGTTTTTTGAGCTACCAACTAGCTTAAATTATGCTATCAATAAATTACAAAAAAAAACGACTCAACTCTATTTATCAACTGGTTTGACCATGTATACAAGCAGAAAAACAAGAAACCTTCCTTTTTCTGGAAAGATTACAAAGATTTCATTTTATGGTTAATACATTTTGCTAAAGAAAAAGATATTGAATTAAACCTAAAGTGCATTGACAGAGAATTAGAATTTAGAAGAACAGCATATATTCTATCCAACTTTGAAACCAAAATTGGTACTAAAATAGATAGTTTTGTAAATCTAGACTATATAAAAAACAGTACAAAAAACAGAACTTTCTTAATAAATTACGTTAAAGAACTATCTAAAATAACCAATAACACAAAAGAAATTGAAATTTTAGACCAACTAAAAATCGCACTACCAATAGATTGCACGATATGCTTAAAACGTGATCAATTTTTATATCAAACGTTTAAAAAATATTACCGTAAAACCGATGCTTTAGTTTTTGGTACTTTTGGATTAGACCACGTTATTAATAAACCTGATTTTTCTAATGTTGGTGAGTTTTTTAAATCTTATCATAAAGTAGACACCACAAATCATAAATCTTTGTATAATTTCTTAAAAGACGACTTTAAAGACAAAATATACAGAGTTGGCATTATCGCTTTAAAACAAGACATGAAGTTTTCTAGTTTAAAAAAACCAAAAGACTACTCTTTTATGATGACAAAAGATGAACGCCTTTACATTGAAAACTTATTTGAAGATAAAGCTATTATCAGATTTTATCCAAAGAGTCATAATACACTAAACAACTTTGCAGCTAACTTAGACTACGTAATTATTTACAAAATCTCTAATTTTAAATAGATAAAATTAAAATGAAGCGTCATTTGACTTTATTAAAATTTTCTACTAACTTCGTTTAACAATCGATAACACGAATTGGAAACTCGCTTTATCTTTTCATTGGGCATAATATTAAACAGTACG
This sequence comes from Mesoflavibacter sp. CH_XMU1404-2, assembly GCF_037029465.1. Taxonomy (NCBI): domain Bacteria; kingdom Pseudomonadati; phylum Bacteroidota; class Flavobacteriia; order Flavobacteriales; family Flavobacteriaceae; genus Mesoflavibacter; species Mesoflavibacter sp. CH_XMU1404-2. The sequence continues at coordinate 22,109 of NZ_JAYMEM010000029.1, forward strand.
TAAAATAAACGTACAACTATTTGTTTAGTACAGAAATTAAACGTACATTTGAAAAAAAATATTATGGCAACTAAAGAATTAAATACAAAGGACGCTAGATTTGACACTAGACTAACGAGAGAGCAAAAATTTTTATTTGAAAGAGCTGCGCGATTAGGTGGTTATAGAAACCTTACTGATTTTGTTGTTATTACTGTACAAGAAAAAGCGAAAAAAATTATTTCAGAAAGAGAACGTATAATTGCTTCTGAAAAAGATAGCGAAATTTTTTTTGATGCAATTGCTAACCCTAAATCTCCTAATAAAGAGTTAATAAAAGCAGCAAACGAATTTAAAGCACTTTTCGCTTAATGAGTCAAATTTCAGAATCTCTAAATTCAGCACATAAAAAATCTGACTTTTCTTGTGGGAAAGAAATGTTAGACAACTATTTACATAAACAAGCTAATCAAGATATCAAAAGAAAACTTTCTGCTTGTTTTGTAGTCAAAGAAGAGCAAACTGAATTAATAAAAGGTTATTATACTTTATCTAATAACAGTATTCCTTTAGAGGATATTCCAGACAATATTAGAAAGAAATTACCTCGGTCTTATAAAACAATTCCAACCACTTTACTCGGAAGACTAGCGATTGATAATCAATTCCAAGGACAAGGATTAGGAAAATTAATTTTAATTGATGCTTTAAAGAGAAGTTTTGAATTATCAAAAACCATAGGTTCATTTGCTGTAGTTGTCGACCCAATTGATAATGACGCTGAACAATTTTATTATAAATATGGATTTTTAAAATTACCTGATAGTGAAAAAATGTTTCTACCAATGAAAACAATCGGTCAATTATTTCAATAAAAATACTATGCCCAACAATGTATTATATTAATTAACTCATAAAACACCTATAAATAAAGGGTTTTAAAAGATTAATTAAAAAAGGGTACAACATAGGTATAACATTTTAACCTATAAATAGAAGTGATCTAAAAGTATAAAAAAACCGCTTCTAAATTAATAGAAACGGTTTTCAATATGTATTTAAACTTAAAGTTATTAAGCAGCCGTACCAGAGCCTAAATACACACTATTTGATACTTGACTACCATCAGCAGAAACAAATGCCATAAATAGCTCTACTGTGTCTCCTGCATAAGTGTTTGGAATTGTTACCGATTGAGAACCTGCTGTTCTGTCTGCACCATCTAAAATATAAACAGATTCTTTTTTACTTGGATTGTAAACCAATAACATCGCTTTATCCGTTACATTTGCGTTACCCTCTGCCGAGTTATCTCCCCAACCAAAATCAACTTGTCCTGGTGTTGTTAAGTCAGTAGTTCCGTTTAACACTCCAGATAAAGAACCTCTACTCAATAAAGCTAAAGAATAATCGATTGTGAAGTTAGGTGCAATCCCTCCTACTGCATTATTTAATACATAAGACATTGCAGCATTAAATTCGGTTTTCTTTGTCGCAAAAGACTTGTAACCGACTTTTAAAAACTCTTTGTTTGGCTGTAAATATTCCAATGTAACCGTAAATTTATTACGTTGATTTACTTGTCCCTCTGTTCGAGGATTGGCCACACTTGATGGCTTAATTCTGATGTAGTCAATACCTTTCCAACTACCACCAATTACGTTACCTACTTTACCAGATAATCCGCCTAAAATTCCTTGAGCTATTTTACCCATTTTATAAACAATTTTAAATTAATACACGTTCGGATTTGGTACGGACTTTATATTGCTTTAAAACCTTTATTTCACTATTAATATAACGAAAATAATGCCATTTTGTTACTGTTTTAGCCTTGTTAGACGCCTTTGCATTAGGCTTCTTTACTTTGCATTAGTTTGAAACAATTACGAATGTATGCAACCTTTAAAACTGCCATTTTATCAATGACATTTTGAAGCTCTTTTTCTTTTTTGCTGATAACCTCAACCGCTTTAATGTGTTTTTGCATCTGGTCTTTTATGTTTGAAGTAGATTTTAACCCTTTTTTAAGTGTGTTTCTGCAATCATCTACAGAAATAAACGGAATAACACTACCCTTTAAATAATAAGCGTAAAAACCGCCTATTTGCAACATCATAGATAAGTGAAAAAGTGTGTTTTTATCTGTTTCGGTTTTTGTGATTACCACAAAACAGTTAGGACAAGGATTTGAAAGCGGTTTCCCGCTGTTAAGTCCTTTGTTTAGGATAAAAAAATGAGGGTTCGAGTAGGTTCTTCCGATTTGGTGTGTTTTCAGTTCAAAAGTTGACATAGCTATCCAATTTAAAATTGCTTCGCTACGCTTCGCACCATTATTTTTTTTAAAAAGAAAAAAAGATAGCCTCTATTGTTGTGGCGTGGATGAGGCTGTCAAGGTTTTTGGATAAAAGTTTTTTGAGTTAAAATGTTTAATGAAATAGAAGATATACTTTGAAAAAAGTTTTATTCAAAACCCGTAGGGCTTGACCTTTATAGCCTTGCGCGTTGGCTGTGGTAGCCACATATATTTGCTACCTTTTTTTATTTATTGACTGTTCTTCTAAAACATCTAAAATATCTTTTTTTTTGTATAGGATTCTGTTTCCCATACGAATTGGATTTAAAATACCGTGTTTATTCCAAGAATGTATTGTTACCAAACTGATTCTTAAATATTCGGCGACTTCTTGTCTTGTTAGTAATTCATCATTTTTAGATTTTGATAGTTCTTTAAGGTAATCTTCAATTTTAAGTAATAATTTATCTGCTACCTTATCGGCTAATTCATCAACTGTGACTTCTGTAATTTGGATTGTTTTTGTAATCATTTTGAAATGTATTTAATTAATTGAATAACACTTTTTGGGGCATAAACTCTTAAAAAAATAGGTTATATCCAATTTGAGCGTTGGATGAAGCGTTTGTATGGGTAGCGTTTTAAATAGTTGTTTGACAAAACAGCATTTAAACAAGCTACTTATACAGGACTTTTAGACAATAGCTTATTGCTTTTTTGAGGTACGATAAAAAGTAATGTGCTATGGCGTAGTACTACACTTTATAAACCTATTTTTTTATAACCGCTAACTTGGGTGGTGGGGAAAAGTGGACTTTTATATTTGTTAACGAAATGAAACAAACAAAGACTTGAGGTAAGGAAAACTTGGATATTTCGGCTACGCTCAATACAGGCTTTAACGATGGTTTTGTGCAGCTTGAATGAGATAACGAATATTATTATCAATTAACGTAACCCTTAAAATGTTCAGATGTTTAATTTTAGTTCAAAATGTAGTTTAATGTTCGGAATTGCGCGTTGGAATTGCGGATATTTTACATAATACCAGTTATAGCTACAAAATGCATTAACACTGCGATAGCAAACCTTTGAAAAGTGCCGTTTGCTACTATAACTTGTATTATGTAAACATAGCTTGGGGTAGTTTTTGGTGTGAGCGTTGGCAACAGCTCTTTACTCACGTCACTTCTATTTTAAATTAAGGTGTTCGTGAATGCTGTGCATTTGTCTTTTTTATTGTACCTCTTTTTAAAATATACCCGCAAATAAAATAAGCAATGTGCTGTGTGTGGGTTGGCAACCAAAAACTACAAGCGCATTGGATAGCGGAACAAAATAAAAGACAGAGGATTTTGAGGTACGAGAAAACTGGATTTTGTTTTGTGGGGACTTTATTTTACATTAATCCTTGGGTCTATATCCGAACTGTTTTCTATCATCATAATATCATTATGAAACACTATTACAACCCTATTTTGATTTAACTCCTTCATTAAACTTTTCGTTAATAACAATACATTTTCTTTAAATGTTTTTTCTTCTAGAGGAAACTTTGGGTAGTTAATAAAATCTAGTTTTAAAGAAGGTTCAATTTGACCACTTAAAACTATATCACATTCTGAAACTGCCGTACTTAAATAGATGCTTTTATCTTGAATTAATTGGTTTTGAACCTCCTGAAGCTTCACTATAACCTCTGATTTGGGCCATAAATCTGTAGTATAACCCTTTTGTAAGCCTATAGTAACTGTAGCTGTATATTTTTCTGAATTAATAACTTCCATTATTATACTTTATACCAACCATTGTGTTAGTGTCTTACCATCACAAGTCATAGCGTTTTTTAAATCTTCAACATTGATCTCTGCTAATCCTTTTTCTTTATAAGTTGGATTTATGGCTTTAGATATCCATTCTAAATCATATGGTCCTTTTAAAATATTGTCCAATCTATCTCCAGGCTTATACGACTCGATAGGTGTACCTGTGCTTTTGGCAAAATCAATCGTTTCTCTAGTCCACAGGTTAAATGAGAACTTCGTAGATGTAAAGGAAATTGTTCTATTATTATTCACCTTATAAACGTTTTCGACAACAACAACTTCTGCTGTATAAGAAATATCGGGTAAGTCTATTTGGAATGTTTTATTTTTTTCAAGTACAATATCCTTTATTGGTAGCTGAAGATTTTGTAATTCATCAATAACTTTAAATCCATCTTCTATATCATTTTTATAAATGGGGCTTTTAATATCATCGTGCGACATTGGATTAAATAGAATTGATTTATAAATTTTTATACTATCAATTAATTGAATTGGAACTTCTACTTCTATATCTGAATAATATAATCTTAACCTATCAATCATAGTGTCCAATTTTAAGGGCTTTAATGAACCGTTTTTTTCTTCACTATGCGTATAGGTTCTAGGAAGTTTGTCTCTTAACGTTTTTTCTAAAACCTTTCTTAAATAGTTTCCAGCAGCAGGAAAATCATAAGCATCAAAATAATCTTTTGCTTTTTTTAAATCCTCTTTTTCATTATCAATTATAGCCGGACCATTAGTCCCCTTGTAAAACTCCAGAAACTTCCAATCGGTTAATTGAAGCTTTGCTACTTCATACCAGTGCCTGTCATAAGTGGTAATGAAAATTTGAAATTCTTGAAACTCTGGTTCTTTTAAAAGCTTTATTAATTTTAAACGATGCTCATTATCTAAACCTATTAGTATATCATCTAAAAACAGAATTTTAATATCTTTTGAAAAACTTGATTGCCGTACTATTGCCCCTAAAAATATACTAATAGCAATAGCTGATAGTTTTGCTTCATTTAATGAAAAATGAGGATAATGAGTATCTAAAGAAGTTCCATTAGAAGAAATTAGTAATGCTATTTTCGGTTTAGTTAATTCTCCTCTATGATCAACATTTATTCGATGTCTTAAAAAATTTATTTCTAAACCAGGAATTAAAGTGTCTAGAATTTTATTTACTACTGGCCCCAAATAATCACTACCTCCTGTAAAAAACAATCTATCTAGTGCATTATTAAAAATAATAGCTTTTTCTTCTACAGCCTTACGTTTTTTAGTAGCGTGATAATATTTACCACTTCCGTATGGAATCTTACTTTCTGCTAATAAATCCACCCACAATTTACCAAGCTCTATACCTCCTGTAACTGTTTGAGATTTATAATGTTTTAATACTCCTTTAACTACTAAATCAAAAATATTAAGTTCATTATCCAACTTTACATTATGAACTCCCAAAAGATGCTTATAAGTCACGAAGCTTTTTAGACGATTTGCATCTATTATACTTGGAATATTTGTGTTTCTTCCAGATTCGGACAATGAATTAGTAGTATTATTATCAAATTCAACCTTAATTGAACAATCGGCTTGACCATCATTCAAATAAAGGTTGCGCAAATCTGACATTTTGATATTTTCTACACTAGATTGAAAAAAATCTTTTAAAGCATAATATACTGAACTCTTACCACTACCGTTTTCTCCATAAATAAATACATTTTTACCACCAACTTTAATATCTTCTGAACGTTGAAATGCTTTGTATTTGTTTATTGAAATATTTTTAATTTTCATACTATCACTTTTGTTGGAATCTTAACACCTATTTTATAGAAATTCTCAAATTGATTTATTGGATTTAGAAAAAGTCTAGCATCAAGGTTCTCTAAAATATCACAAGTTTGGTCCGGATATACTATTAAACAATTTAATAATGTTGAATGCCATAATTCTTTATTTATTTTGGTTTTAGCAAGTGTTTTTTTGTCTCTTGCATATCCACTTAACTGCCTAATATCATCAATTTCGTAATTATTATTCACATATAAATTCTTGTATTTAGCATCAATTACTAGTTCTTTACCTTCAGTTATTCGTAGATAATCTAACTCTCCATAATTTGCACTGAATTGAAAGACTATATCTTTACGACCAAATTTTTCTTTTAATATACCTAACACATAAAACTCAAATAGTTTAGGCATATCTATCCAATACGGGTAGACACCTACTTCTTGAGTATTAGAGATTGAATTTATATTATAACCAAACCTTTTAATGATCATTTTAGCTAATTCTAGACCTCTATTGTATTCCGGAAAAAAATTATCGTTTTTAAAATGCTTAATTTCAGATATTGATATACTTGAATTTACTGTTTTAAATGCTGGCGATATGTAGTTAATTAATGGTTCAAACTTATTTTCTAGGGTATTGAATGTCTTTAAATATTTAATTGAAAATATTAATGCTTTTTTTAAAATTCGATTTTCAGGACTATCAACACCAAATTCTTCAAATGAACAGTAGGTAGATAGATTCTTATTTCTAAACAGGTTTTGCTTAATGGTTTTAGAGACTAATATTTTACCTCTTACATTCCCGTAAATATTTTGTTCGACTTTATAATAGCTCTTCCTCAACCCTTTTTTTACTATAATAGAAAGCAACTGTAAAAAACTTACAATAATTAACGGTGTAATTAAGTCTTGATCTTGTTTAACTTTTATAGGTTTAGCATCTAGATCAACATAAAACAAATCTTTACCAAAACTAGCCATTTCAGGATGTTGCATCCCTTTTGATAACATTGACAGGTAATTGATTTTAGTTGTTTCTGTATCTAATTTAGGTGTTACATTTAGAATATTTTGAGTTGATCCTAACCTAGAAATACCTATAAAATAACCTGTTTTAAAAAAACCTTTTTCAAGATTAATTTCTTCTACTAATTGATTTGGATTCTTTAATAAGTCGATTAACTCCTCTTCGCTTAAGTCATAGGAATATGAATGCTCTTTAATATGTATTTTTTTTGCATTCATTAAAAATTACTTGACAATAACTCGTTTATATCCTCTTCTGCTGAAGGTAACAGAATCCCATCATTAATATATTCTTTTAATAATGGTATAACTTCATACTTTGTCTTGTAATACAGGTCTTTTCCTTCGACAAGAAAATAACTATGACCTACTTGAATATCATCTACATTAAATTCAGGCGAAATGTTGTTTTTTACAATATTTCTAATAATATTGAATATATTTTTAGACTCTATATTAGTTATTACCTCATCATTTACTGGCACTGGTACAAATGTAAATCTTCTACGTATTGCATAATCTAAATGGCTTACACTTCTGTCTGCTGTATTCATAGTACCAATAACATACAAATTATGAGGTATTGTTATACCATAACCCTGTTCTGTTTTGTACATACTATTCACCATTTTACCCCTATATTCCAAAGCATAAATTAACTCACCTAACACACTGTTTAAGTTAGCCCTATTAATTTCATCTATAATTAGCACATAAGCTTTGTCTTGGTTATCTGGTTTAGCAGCTTCGTAAGCCATTTGCCCAAGAATTTTATTTTCAACATCGTACGATATTTTTTCATCAACGACATTTACTTTGACTCCTCTTACAAAATCATCATATGTGTATGATGGATGAAATTGGATAACCTCAACATAAGGATTATCTTCTACTTCAGGTTCTTTATTAAACATCTTGTTTTCGATTGCTTCAAGAATCGATATTTCTTTATCTGAAGTTTCATCAGTTAACCATTCTGCTATTTGTTTGGCTAATCTTGTTTTCCCTGTACCTGGTGGTCCTTGAAGAATTAAATTTTTAAACTTAACTGCTGAATGATTTACCATAGTTTTTTGTTTATGTCTTATGTAATCTAATATTTTAAAAGTTTCAGGGTAACACTCTTTAAATCTATCTATAGTATTTGCTGTTGCGTGGCTAAAACCATCCCACTGACCTAACGCAGTAGATTTAATTTTACGGTTATCTTTAACCAACCATATAATCTTAATCCTTAAATCGTCATCATAACCATTGGGTAAGTACTCATTATTTACTATTAAACCAATACCTCCCAATCTTTTCGTACCTCTTCTTACAAGCACTATATCTCCTGGTTTATAATCTTGTAAAGGATATTTTGTTTGTTCATTCAAAAAAGCACTACCTGTATAAACCCCATTATTATTTACAAAATCATCAAAATAGTCGCCTTCGTTTTGTCCCTTTGCATTACTACTTACTTGACAATAGGTATTAGAAACCTTTAACTGCTCCCGATTAGTTGTATTAAGTAGGTAATTGAGTAAATTAATTTCATAGTAATAACATCCAGGAAAGTTACTTTTTAATGTGTTTAACACATCATAGTAAGGCTTTATGCCATCTTCTTCAATCTGTGAGGAAATTAGTTTTAAATCATCTAATGGGTCAACGGGAAGCTTATTCATTTGAGTATCAAATGGTATATACTCTTTAGGATTTATCAAAAACATTGCTTGTGTTAGCTTTGTAACACCAACATTTTTGAGTGCCAATACTTTTAAAAAATCATCATTTTTTATTTCTTCTCCATCATAGACTTGACAAAATAAATTCCATAAACAATCATTTCCAATATTTGCACCTTCGCTATCTACATATTGCCCGTTAAAAAAAAACAGACTTTTCGTATTGGGCGTAGGCGTTGGAAAAGTGAAATCGGTTGGTAAATCTTCTTCTAAACTACAAACCTCTTTAATGCTTTCAAAAATATATTTTCTTTGATTTTTTGTGTTTTTTTGAGCTATAGTATAGATGATTGAAAACGGATCTGTTATAGAGTAATTTAATATTGCTGTGCCCTCTTCAAATAGTTCTGTAGCAAGATTAAATAATATATTATTGCGGCTATCCTTGTCTTTACTAATTTCAAGCATTTTAAAAGCTACAGCTTTAAAATATGGTATCCAATCGTAATAGGTAATTTTAGATTTCATTATTGTTTATTCCCTTATTTACTCCCTCACTTATTCCCTCAATTTACATTGAGCCGATATTGAGCCCTTTATTATTTCTTTTTTGAGTCCATTATGAGCCCTTATAAAATACTTGAACCCCCTAATTCCACTACTGTTTCGAATATATTCGGTTTAAGCCTATATAAAAATGAGCCCTTATTATTTGTTTGTTATGAGCCGATATTGAGCCCTTTTAAAACATAGGCTGTACCCACGCCTGTTGTTCCTATTTTTTCTAAATACACTTCTTCTAGCTCGTTTAAATATCTGGTTGCCGTTGCTTTACTTACGTCACATATTTTTTGAACTTCTGAATTGGTAATTTCTCCAAATTCTTGAACGTGCAAGACAATCTTTCGCAATTCTTCTTTGAGCCCTTTAGCTTTTAAACTTTGGTCGGAAAATCTAATTAATTCCACTTGAAAATCTGGTGGTGTATTAGAAAATATGGGTGGTGCTATTTTATGTGCTTTACAGGCATTAATTATCTTGATGGTTCCACGTCCCCAAGATTCAATATAACCTGCTCTAAATAGCGTATTGGCAATATCTGGATTGAATGGTTTGGAAGGATGTTTTTGTGTTAGTCTATCTACCGTCCAATTGGCAGGTAATTGCCCTTCGTTCCAAAATATAATTTTATCACTGTACACACTTATTTGAATGGGTATGCCACTACTGTAATCTTTATGGGCTATGGCATTGAGTAATGCTTCACGAACCGCATCTTGCGGAAAGGCATAGGTTTCTTCACGAACACCATTGTTATATGTGATTTCGGCTTTGTCGTATTTTGTTTTTAATAGGTCTAATGCTTCTTCGGCTTGTTCTAATAAATTTCCTTTTACCTCATCTTGGTATTTTAAGTCGTCATCGCTTTCAAAAAAGCCGATTTTAATGTATGCTCCTGTAACGTATTTTTCTGGATTGGGATGAAACAACAATACAGCTGCCCGTTTTAGCATTTTTTCATCTTCAAGATATAAATGTAAACCTTCTAATAGTTCTTGATTTGTACCTTGTAAATCTTCGGGTTCTAAACGTTTACTTTTTGATGCTTTATTCCGAAAAAAATCAAAGGTTCTTTCTTTTAAATCTTCTACCGAAATATTAGGTACAGGTACACCATCCCATTTTTTTCCCTGACGCTCCAATAAAAACTTGGTTAATGCAGCTCCTTTTAACTCTTGTAGGGTACTGCCAGAACGGTAATAGTATTTGCCACGTAAACTGATAGGAAAAGGATAAGCTTCTACCACAATTTCGAGATAATCATTACCATCTTTAGTGTGTAGGTTTACATCTACCATTAAACCTAAAATATCCCGAGCTTGGTTAGGTATGTCTTCCAACAATTTTTTGGCATTTGATAAATGCTTGGTATTACCCTTATCGTCTATACCAATATACAATGTACCGCCTTGTGCATTGGCAAAACCACAAACCCATTTAAAGTACTCGTCTCGCCAAGACTCTTTCCATTCTATATTTTGTGATTCTTTACTCATTATTTTAAAGCTTCTCTAATAATACGTACCTCTTCTATACTGTCTAGGGTTTCTATAGCAAAACGAACAGGATGGTCTGGGTGATACAACCGCTCGTACTCACTTTGTATAATACCTAACTTTTCTTCTTCACTCATACTATCATTTATGGGCTTGAGGTCTGAAAAGTGTTTTAGTATAGATTTGTTGGCGGACTCTATTTTGTCTGGAAAGTATACTTCAAAAATAATTGAGTTACAAAGGATAAAATAAAAGTCATATAAATTATCAAACGCTTCTTGTGTAAACTCCAAATAATGAGTTAACACAACTAGCTGTTCAATTGATTCAGATGGTAATGGAATTTGTCTTAATTGTTCAGGTTTTATATTAACATCAAAAAAATAATATGAAAACCAATAATTGATAACATTTGAATTTATATAACATAAAACTTCTTCTAATTTTAGATTACAATTTTCTTTTAGAAGAATATTTGATGTTCCTGTTCCATTAATATGAAAATCTCGGTCAATTGCTGCCTTTATTCTTTGTTTTAAACGAGGGTTTCTTATGCGCTGTACCAAAATATGAGGTTTCGCATAAATATATTCAGGTCGAGGACGATGTAACCAATCTCCGTACTTTAAATATTCTCCAGCCCAATTAATTTTAAACATATTTATATCACCTCCATATAGAAGTTTTTTATGAAATTCTGTTTCCTTTTCATTAGATGACCATTCTCTAGGTTGCTTTTTTGAACCATATGCTATTAAACCTTGCCATACTTCACACACATCATCTAATCTATTTTTTTGTTTTTCAATTTCGATTACAATTTCATTTCTAGGTTTTAAAATAATCGAATAATCATTTTTAAGATAGTTCAATTCAATTGATTGAGATAATTTAATGTCACCTGAAACCAAGAGAGTTTTAGGGTTAATATTTTGATTTGAAATAATGAAGACAGTTGTATCAACTGTTGCGCTTTTGAAAACATCATATAAAGTTTCTGTTATTAGATATAAATGGTAATCAGATATAATATGTTTTCTTAGTTTTTTAAAATAGCTCAAACTTGTCCAAGTGTCAGGTGTTATAAAAGTTAGACAGCCAACATTATTAATTATTGTACAAGATTTTTCTATAAAAAATTTATAAATCTCATACTTACCTTCAGCAGATATAAAGTTATTTTTAAAAAAGTCTTTATTAGTTTTTATAATTTCTCCATAAGGCGGATTTCCAATCACCACATCAAAACCACCTTTTTCACGCCATACTTCAGAAAAAAATAGTTTAAAATCAAAGTCAATCTTGTACCCAGCAAAGGTTTCAGCAGTATCTAACAGTTCTCGTATTTTTGTGTTAATCTTGTTGCGTAATGTTTTTTTACGTTGCTCATTGGTAACTGCATAGAACTCTTCCTTTAATGTTTCTAACTCTTTTTCAACCTCTAAATCTCGCATTGTACCATCAGGCATACCTATTAACGAGTTACCACAAACGATTTTATAATCAAGATTTGGTAAAGTTTCTATAGGTTCTAAATCGTCTTCATCTACTACCAAAGACAGCCATAAACGTAAACGTGCTATATCTATAGCAGAGCGGTCTATATCTACTCCGTAAATACTTTCTTGTATGATATGTTTTTTTAAGCGGTACACATAACGGCTTTCGCTCACTTCGACTTCGCTCAGTGCAGGCTCGCTTTCTATAAGTTCAAATTTTAGCAGTTTTTCTTTTAAATAATTGTAGCTTAAATGTGGTTTTAATATTAATTGAGCCGTTACCAACTCGTGCAACAAACCAACAGGAAATGCCCCAGAACCAATAGCTGGGTCGCAAATGCGTATTTCGGTTAGTTTTTTATCTATAACATCGGCATTATTACGTACAGTTTCTGGCAATAAGAATTTATAGGTTTTGGTTTCCCCACGTTCTGCCACACGTACATCATTTTCTAATGCTAAATGTCCTTCGCGTATGTATTGCTCTATATCTTCTTTGGGTACAATAATTTCATTGGTTTCAGCCTGTATGGTTTGTTGCCCTGTTTTACCTTGATTTCCAAACATATTTGTTTGGTCATCACCCAATTCTTGGTAAGTGTTATTGTAATTATTTAATGCATTATCTAAATAATGTATTAAACTTTCTTGACACATATAGTGTACAATTTCACGAGGTGTATAGAAGGCTCCTTTACTTTTACGTTCTTTAATCTCCAACATATTTTCGAAGACTTTCCCCAACATTTCAGGGTCAACCGCTACTTCTTTATCAAGAGGTTCGTCTTCTTTAATGGTAAAGTTGTAACGGTCAAAAACATCTAGGATACCAGTACGCTTTTCTTCTTTTTCTTCACCACTTCTAAAAAAATCTTGTGGAATTGAAATATTGGCGTTTTGCCAATCGTATTGCGCTTCAAAAAGCCCTCCATTTAAAAATGGAATACGACAGTTGAAACGTGGGTAAAACGAATTATCGTTATCACGTTCTTTTGCCAATGCTTCATAGAACAAATATTGTAAATAGTCTTTAAAGAAATTGAGATTTTCTTGTTGTGCTTTTTCAAATAATTTTTGCACAAAGTGTTTATCGCCATTTCCCCAACGTTCGTTTTTTGGTACACCTAACCACCCTTTTTTCTGCAAAAAGTATAAGAACACAATTTGGCCTAATAACTTTTTGGTAAAGCCTGACGCATCTAATTGGCTGTCTTGAAAAATGGATAAATCTTGTTTTTCAAAATACTCATAGACTTTAATGTATAAGCTTTTGTATTGTTCAAAAAATTCATCGGTTACACGTTCTATACTAAACGCTTTTTCTAACTCTGAAATGGTTGGGTTATTCGCAATATTTTGTAAAAGCGGTAACAATTGCGTTTTTGCTGTATGTGATTTCTCGTATTTCCCAACCAAAAAGGAATAACGCTTTGCAGGTGTAAACTCCTTACGCATTTTTACTTTTTGCTTTTCTTCATCTAAATAGGATTGATGTTCCATTTTTATAAAAGAAAAACGCCAATCGAACCCATCATCTTCTTTAGAATAAAAAGCCACTAAAGCATAGTCTTTCTCAAAATTGTTGAGATGCTTAATCACAAAGTTTCTTAATGCTGTTCTTGCTCTTTCCAGTTTAGAAACATTTTTTACCTGAACAATCAAGACGTCTAAAGCTTCGCCTTCCGGGTCTATGTATTTACCAATGCGTTTATAGTAGCCTACGTGGTCGCGTTGGTCTTCCCAAATGGTATTGCCACTATATTTATTCGGTTTTATTTCAAAGTCGTTTAATAAGTTTTGTATGAAGTTTGTAAACTGTGCTTCATCAAACGCATTGTTAAACGTTTTATCAATTAGGTTAATAGCTGAATTTTTATCCATAATTACTTATTGGTAATATATCCTGAAAGAATGACTTCTCTTTTCTGAAATTTTTTATTGTTTTTGTTGGTAATATCCAACTGAATACGACCATACTTGCGTAATACTTGCAATACTTGTAAAGGCTCTATGACTTTTTCTAATTCTTTTTTTACAATTTGAGCCGTTTTCTTTGCCATTTTACCTTCTTTAAGCGTTGCCTTTACTGCTGCTATGAATTCTTCATCGGTTTCCGTAAAGCCTTTAAAATTTTTAAATAGCTTATCTTTTATGATGCGGTCTTCAATGTATTTAGCATTAGAACGTCCTTTATTACCACCTGTTTCTTCTTTTGCTGTTGTATCGAGCGTGAATTTTGCTCTGTTAGTTTGCAACATTGTAAAGAAGTTTTCAGGGACTTTAGCTCTTGGCGTTTTTGGTGTACATTCTAATTCTTGAACAGCATCGAAGAACGTCACCTCATTAGATTTACCACTTTGAAACTGATAGAACTTTTTGAGTTTGCCAATACGGAAAAAAGTTAGCATTGTCTGTAAATCATCATCATCATTATTAAAACCACTACGAGCCTTTTTTGGTAGCTTTTTAATACGCTCGAATAAGTCGGCTTCATTATCTCTGATGTTTCTAATGATTTCTAAATATTTTAATTCAGAATCACCAACCTCATCTTCTCCTGAATACGCTTTTTTATTATTTAAGGTATTGAATAACTCTTGACTACCAAACTCTTCACCATCACTTAAATATTTAGCATCTTCACCTAAAATATCGTGAAACATTTGAATTTTATTCGTGATATTTACTTCCAGTCCTAAATGCGCATCGGAATGTGTTGTTGGGAAAAAGTTGTAGATATATACAAAAGGAAACGCACTACCTAAACGATTTACACGTCCCGCACGTTGTAATACACGAGTTGGATTCCAAGGTAAATCGTAATTCACCAATACATTTGAACGATGTAAGTTGATACCTTCTGCTAAAACATCTGTAGTTATTAAAAATTGAATATCATTAACTTGGTCTTTCTTTTTTCTGTTAGGGTCGAAATTACATTGGATAATATCTCTTGACACATTGTGATTAGATAGCAACGTATCGTTAGTATGTCTACCGCCTTTACTTGAAAAGAACATTACTTTTTCTGGAAACTCCTCTAATAAGGCTTCATACAAGTAATCTCCTGTTTCTTTGGATTCTGTAAAAATGACAAGTTTACTTTTTTTAAGTGTTTTATCTGCTTTTAAGTCTTGAATAAACTTTTCTAGTTTTGGGTCCTCATTAACTGATGACCATAACTCTTTTATACCTTTTAGAATATCGAGGTCTTTTTGAAGTAAGTCCGGATAATTCTGTGTAAAATCTTCTGATTTGTATTTATGAGCCTTATCTTCATTTACCAACTCTTCTAATTTATCAATATCATCGTTTTCCAATAAATCATATACATCTACTTTTTTACTTATGTAGATAGTACCTGATTTGTACATATCGATAAAATTCTCATAAGACTTAATAAAACGGTTAATACTCATTCTGAAAGCATAAAAACTACTTTCTAAACGCTTAACCAGAATGCCTTTCATAAAGCCACCAACGTTACGTTGTTGTTGTTTTTCAAATTCTGTTAATTGCTTATTCCCTTTATAAAATAATAAAGGTGTATAACGAGCATAAGTAAACTCTAATAGCTGTTGAATGGTAGATTTAAAAATGGTTTCTAAATTACCTTCGTATTGATAAACAATTTTGCTTGGATCGTTAAGGGTTGGGAATACCAAACCTTGTTTTTGCATATCATTTTTAAAGTAGGTCATAACATCATTACGTGTTCGCCTTACCATTACATAACGCAATACATTGTTACGAATATCATCCGATATTTCTTTAATAAGATGCTTGTATTCTGGGTCTGCTTTATCTACTTTATTCAATTTTGTTCGTAAACCTGCAAAATATTTTTCAAGATTTATTACCCCTGGAATAGTTGAATTTTTTGGTGATTGGAATAATTTAAGTTGGGCAAAAATATCGTTAATGGTATTGTTGAGTGGTGTTGCAGTAACAAGAATTACTTTTTTATTATTGCAAATTTCCAATAAGTCTGCATAAGCTTGCGTACCTTCATTTCTAAACCTATGCGCTTCATCTACCACAATATAATCGTAACGTTCTGTACCCTTTTTTAAAATATGAGTTAGCTTTCCTAATGATTCAACCTCAAAACTTCTAATACCAAAATCAAAAAGAGAGTCTTTCCAATATTCTTTTAATACAGGTGGACAGATTACTAATGTTCTACCCAATAATTGTTGTAATAATAAGGCTGTAATGAATGTTTTACCAAGTCCTACTACATCAGCTAAAAACACACCATTATACCTATCTAATATTTTCTTCGCTTGTATGGCCGCTTGACTTTGATATTTAAGTTTCATAAACCCATCAGGTAGAAATGGGTCGAACTCATCTTCTAAATTTATATCTTCTTCAAGGTATTCGTAAATTAACTTTAAGTACAATTCATAAGGCGTGATATTTTCACTTAACCACGTTTTATTTTCAATAGTATCAATAAAATCTTCTGAAATATCTACAGATTCAGCCCACAGTTTATTGAATTGGTTTTCAGCAAATAATACATCTCGCTTTGTTCTTAACTCTACATTAAATTCACGATTTGCAATTAAGCCAGATTCAGAAAAGTTACTCGAACCTGTAATAACAAATCCGTAGTCTCTATCTTCTGGTTTAAACTTTCCGATATACACTTTAGCGTGAATATTTTTAGATGGATATGCTCTTATTTCTAATTTTTTACCATTACCGTGATATGCTTTATCTATTTCAGGGTCTGAACAATCTGCGTTTAAAAAAGCTATGAATTTTTCAATACCCTCTTGAAGTTTGTTTTCAGGTTCTTCAGTATCTTCAATTTCTTCGAGTAAATTCTTTTGATATACTTTCTTGGTTCTTTTATGTGATTCTAAATCCAACATCGCCATTTCTTGGTGATGTGAAATAATATCGTAAGAGTCCTTATCTACATTTAACCCTACTAGTATCCTAATTTTCTCTAAAGGTTCAAGGGAATCATATAATCTATGAAAACCACTTAACCTGAAATAGCCAACTAACACATCGAACAATTGTGTATCACGTAAAGTTGATTTGAATCTATTTAATAAACTATGACCTTCTTCATTAGTAAAAAACGTTAAGTCTGTTTGGTCTATATTTGACATATTCTTATTTACTTCTATTGATTTTCTATTAACAGGTCACTCGCCTTTACGTTTAAAATTTCTGCTATCTCATACAGTACTTCCAGACTTGGTTGGGTACGGTTTTGCACATAACCATTTACCGTATTGAAGCTTTTACCGAGCTTTTCAGCCAACCAGACTTGCTTTATACCTTTTTCTTCTAAAACTTCTTTAATGCGATTCATAAGGGAAAATTGAACGATAAATATAGTTATTTACTTTATAGAAATACACTGTTTTGCTTTGTATTTTTATCAAGAAAGTATCACCTCTAATAATTCAGAGTAATTACCCCTGTTTTCAGGTATATTACAAGTTGAAAAATCACGTGTTTATACAGAAGTGAATTTGGTCTTCAAGTTTCTTAAATACCTCCTTCTCATATTTTGTTTCTGGGAAGCCTTTAATTAATTTCAAATACTGTTGACGCTCTTTTTTGTAAGTATGCTTATGATGCTGTTTTAAACCTAATGATATTTCTGAATTACCATAAGTAGCTAAAAGCTTTATTTCTGAAGGACTTAATTTCCCAAAATCTATTACTTTATTTTTTTTAATCAATGTATATACTTCCAACAAATCAAGCGACAATTGTTTGAAAACGTTTTTATCTACTAAATCGGAAAGTTTATAAATCGGTATACTATTCTTCCTTTGATTATAATATTTTGCATAAGCCTCACATTCAAAACGTATAACACTTTTTGGCAAGGTTAATCCACTTTCTGCCTTTACTTGATAAGTTTTATCATAACCTTTAATATTATAGTTTGTAGCCTTAAAATTAACACCATAAATTTTAGTCTTATTTTTCATAAACGATGGATTTATATTTTTAAACTGCTCCCAACTGTTAAAGGTATCTTCGGGAAAAGCATCTATCACAGTACCAACTGCTACCTTTTTTACTTCTGCAGCACTTAAATCACAGTCGAAATGCGCTATTAAATAATGAATCGCTTCATTTACTTGAGAATAACTAAAAGGCGAATGGTTATTATTACAATAGAATTTTTGAAGACTGTTTGTAATTGATAATTCTGAACCTCTCAACCATAGTTTTAAATTATTCAAATGCGAGTAATAACAAACTATTTCGCCTAATTTATTATATCGAGGCAACCACAAACAGTTATTCCAATAAAAAGGCTCGTTAACACCGTTCTTTACTTCTTTAGGTACTTTCGCTAAAGACTTTACTATTTTGATTGTATCGTACAACACCCACCATTTTATTTTTTGAATGCCTTGCGATAATTTTTCTCCAAGAGTTTTTCTACATCACTCATTCTATAGTAAATTTTTGAGCCTATTTGAGAAAAAGATACAACTCCTTGATCCCTCCAGGTTTGAGCTGTTCTTTTACTAATATTCATTAATTGCAAAAACTCTTGATTGTCTACAAAAATGTCTTTAGGGTTTTTCTGTTTTTTGTCTAATGATGTTTTAACTTCATCAATTTTCTTTAGAAGTTCGTCGTACTGGTTTTTTGATAAAATAATTGCTTCCATTTGCTTTTGAAAATTTTAATTCAACAATAAAATCAATGCAAATGTGTGTAATGAAGTATAGCAAAAACAGTTACATAGGGTTATATAACCCTTACTAAAACCCTTATATTCATTGGGTCTATATGAAAATAAATTATTTTAAATTTTTAATTTCTGCTTGTATTGTCCTGATATGTTTTTCCCAAAATTCAGCAGCTTTAGGATCAGGTGAATTAAACAATATTCTTAGTTTATTCTCACTAATTCCTTTTACTGGGTCAGAACTTTTTGTTTGAAAATTAGCTGAAATAAATCTGTGCAGTTCTGCTTCTGATTTTAAATTAAAAATTGATGGTTTTAAATCATTTATCATCTTAAAAAGGAATGCCAGTTGAGGAACAGAAAGATTAACTTTCAGTTTGTCTAAATTCACTTTAGAAGTTGCATCACCATTGGTTGTCCCTTGATGTTTATCTAATTCTTTTTTAATTATTCTAAGCATATCATAAATAGAATAGAACTCGAAAGGAAAAAGCAACTTTTCATAATCAATAATATAAGTAGGTTGCTTCTGCTTATTCTTATCAATTAAAAGAGATTCTCTTAAATATCCTTCTTTAATTAAATCTTCAGTAGATTTCCCATTATCACGTAATTTCTTTAGTGCCGCATCTACTTCATCAGGAAGAAATGTAGCTTCGTGCATTTCTTTAGCCGAAAAAGCATAAATTTCAATATCCTTGTACAAGTATTGAAGCGCAACAGGATCAAGCTCTGTTTCTTTTTTTATTATACTGTATAGCTCTAAATAAGAATGGTCTTTTCTACGAACATCATCCAAAATATTATATAACCTATTTGTATCATCTGGTTCTTCAATATCTTGTGAGGGTTCAATATCCGCAAAAACTTCATCAATTAGTTCTGACCTCATTTGCTGATACATTTCTGCAATCTTATTTCGCTTTTCTTCAATAATGTTTTCAGTAGCCTTTAAAAACTCCTTACTTGACAAAAACTCCAATTCTTCTGGAATCTTCATTGATTTAAAATTTTCTTGAAAAACACGAGTTGTTAATGAATTAAAGTCATACCATTTCCTATTCATAAAAACATCGAAACGTTTATCCAATAATTCAAATAGAAATGTTTTTTGAGGATGTGTAAAACTTTCAAAAACAATATCTAATCTTACATTTGGGAATACCTCATTAGGGTTAGACAATTTAATCTCTTTCCCATATTGATAATCATAAGGACTCTCTATAATCCATAAAATTGAAGGAAACAGCTTATTTGCATATGTTCTTGCTTTTTCCTTGATTTCCATTTTTTTACTTGGTTGTCCGTACATAGGCTAATTGATGTATTTATCGACTGCGTTATCTAACTCACTACTTATAATTTTTGCATACACTTGAGTGATACCAATATCTGTATGGTCCATTAATTTTGATACGTGTTCTATTCGCATACCATTGTTTAAAGCTCTGGTAGCAAATGTATGTCGGCTAATATGAAACGAAAGATTGAAAGGTAACTCTAATTCTTCCCCCATTCTACTTAGATACATATTGCTTAAAGAAATTGCCCTATTGGTTATTAAGCTTCTGTGTTCTCTGTCTTTAAAATATAGCTCATCGACTTTAGCAAACGGAAAAATTATATCGTTTTGTTTTTGATTTTCGGTTGCATACTTCTTTAAAATATCAACCGCTTTTTGACCTATCCTAATGCTATGCTGCCTTTTGGTTTTTCTTATTGTTTTTGTGATTCTATGATTTTTGCTATCGTAGTTTTTCCATTGTAATTCGATAACATCACCAAAACGTAACCCTCCAGAAAAAACAGAAAAGATAAACATATCTTTGATAACTTGTGCTTTATGTTCTTGTGGTACTTCTAAATTCATAAAAGCTTCAAACTGTTCTTCGCTTAAATAACGCTTTGTAGTCTTGTTTTTCTTTACTTTAAACTTTGTAAAGGGTGCAAGTTCATTAGATATTAAATCTTCGCTTTTAGCCTCTCTAAACATTAAATTTAGGATTCTAAACGCATAATTTATAGTTGTGTTATTGTTGCCTAATTTAGAACTGCAATGTGAAGCATAATTTTTTAGGGTTGTTGCTGTAATATCATCAAACATTATTTCACGATGCCCTATAAACCTTTCAAATTTTTCTATATTGTTTTTATAGCTTCTGTAAGTAGATAGCGTAACAGTATCTTTAAGCTTCTCGCATCTATCATAAGCAAACTCAAAAAAGTTAATTAAGGGTTTACCCTTAATGGCCTCTTTTATTCTTCTTGCTGATGTAGATTGATTTCTTCTTTCAAGGTCTGCAATCTCGCCTTCTGCATCTGCTATCTTCCTTGAAATGTATGCGTTTAACCTTGTTGAAGTTTTATGATTCTTCTTTACTTTTTGCTTATCTTCATCCCATTCGTTAGGTTGTAGTTTTACACTTAATGAGATGAATTTAGTTTTTCTGTTTTTGATTACTCGTAAATAAAGAGGTGCAAGTCCAGCTTTATCTATCTTGTTTTTTCTTAATACTACTTTAATTGAAGACATAAAACCCTGATTAATAGGCGGTGCAAATGGGTGCAACGCAATACGAAGGTACAACAATAGGTACAACAAACCTAACATTTAGTAGCATTTTATTGCTTTATTTTGCATTGACTAAAAACATAAAAACCTTATAAATAAAGGTCTTAAAAGCAATTTGATAAAAATGAGTGATAATACTATATAACAATGTATAACCGCAATTACGGCAGATTTGACTGCGTCGTAATCCACTCGGAATTGCTAACGTTAGTGCTCAACCAAAAATCTTTAACTTTAATCTCGCAACTGATGATTATATTAGACCGCTAAACAAAACCCATAAAAAAAAGCTCACAAAACGTGAGCTTTTTTTATTGATATATTTTATTTAAAAATCTAAGCGTTTAAATAATCTAACACATTAGCTTCTATCCTACTTTCTATGTTAGAGACGTCTGCTTTTACAAAAGTTTCGCCCATAATGTTTTCGTATAACTCTATGTAACGGTCAGATACAGATTTGATATACTCATCACTCATTTTTGGTACAGTTTGTCCTTCTAACCCTTGAAAATTATTAGCAATTAACCATTGGCGTACAAACTCTTTAGACAGTTGTTTTTGGGCTTCGTTATTATCTTGACGTTCTTGGTAACCATCGGCATAAAAATAACGTGAAGAGTCTGGCGTGTGTATCTCGTCTATCAAGACTATCTTACCGTCTTTAGTTTTACCAAATTCGTATTTAGTATCTACTAAAATTAGTCCGCGTTTTGCAGCAATTTCAGTTCCTCTTGCAAATAATTTGCGTGTGTAATCTTCTAAAACGGTGTAATCTGCTTCGCTAACAATACCGCGTTTTAAAATATCTTCGCGCGAGATGTCTTCATCATGATCACCCATTTCTGCTTTGGTTGCTGGTGTAATGATAGGCTCTGGGAATTTGTCATTCTCCTTCATACCTTCTGGCATAGCTACACCGCAAAGTGTGCGTTTACCAGCTTTATATTCGCGTGCAGCGTGACCCGATAAATAACCACGTATCACCATTTCTACTTTAAAAGGCTCGCACAAATGTCCAACAGCAACATTTGGATCTGGTGTTGCAGTTAACCAGTTTGGGACTAAATTTTCGGTTGCTTTCATCATACTTGTAGCAATTTGATTTAAGATTTGTCCTTTGTATGGGATACCTTTTGGCATAACAACGTCAAATGCACTTAGTCTATCTGTTGCAATCATGACTAATTTGTCGTCGTTAATATTGTAAACTTCTCTTACTTTTCCTTTGTACACACTTTTTTGACCAGGAAAATTAAAGTTGGTCTTTGTAATTGAGTTATTGTCTTTTGACACAGTATTCATTTTTTATTTAGAAAGAATCATCGTTATTTCATATGACTCTTGATTTGTTAGTTGTATTCTGGGCATAACAAATATACTATTTATATGCTTTGGTTCAAGTTTTTTAAAAGCTTCACGACTTATCAAATATCCGTCTTTTACAATTATATCTTTATCTGAATTTTTAAGAAGTGTTGTCGTACCTTTAGAAATTAAAACAACACCATCAGTTGCATTATTTATGGTAAGTTTCGATTTTATAAATTGTGAGTTTTTTGAAAAAAAACCTAATACCTTATTATCCGTTTTTAATATGTCGGCAATAGAGTCTTTAACGTCAAAAAGATTACCTAATTTAACACCTTTATAAAATATTAAAGGATTAATTCCTATAGATTCATTTTTTTGTAAAGTTGTAATAAATTCTTCAGGCGTATTATATGCTTCTGCAATAGATACTTTTGAAGATTTACACGAAAAAAGCAAAGCAAAAATTATAAAACTAAATATGACTAGTTTATTTTGATTCATTTTTACTCTCTATTTTCAATATTCTTGTAAGCTTCTATAATCTTTTTCACTAATCGGTGTCTAATAACGTCTTTATCATCTAAAAACACCATGCCAACACCTTCTACATTTTTAAGGATTAATAACGCTTCTTTTAATCCAGAAATAGTACGACGTGGTAAATCTATTTGTCCAGGATCACCAGTTAATAAAAACTTAGCGTTTTTTCCCATACGGGTTAAAAACATTTTCATTTGTGCGTGTGTGGTATTTTGACCTTCGTCTAAAATAACAAACGCATGATCCAACGTACGACCACGCATAAAGGCTAATGGTGCTATTTGGATAATACCTGTTTCTATGTAATTGGCTAATTTTTCGGCAGGAATCATATCGCGTAACGCATCATATAACGGTTGCATATACGGATCTAATTTTTCTTTTAAATCGCCTGGTAAAAACCCAAGATTTTCTCCTGCTTCTACTGCTGGTCTTGTTAAAATGATTCGCTTAACTTCTTTATTTTTCAAAGCTTGTACCGCTAAAGCAACACCGGTATAGGTTTTTCCTGTTCCTGCAGGTCCAATAGCAAAAACCATATCGTTTTTACGCATCAACTCTACCATACGACGTTGGTTTGCCGTTTGCGCTTTGATAACTTTACCATTTGCACCGTGTACAATAGTTTCACCGCTATGCTCAGACGTTGTGTAGTCTTCTTTGCTTTGGCTTGTTAGCACACGTTCTATAGTGTTTTCATCTAATTTATTGTACTTCCCAAAGTGTTCAAATAACATATTTAAGCGCCTATCAAACTCTTCAAGAAGATCCTCGTCACCGTAAGCTTTAATTTTATTTCCTCTAGCTACGATTTTAAGTTTTGGAAAATATTTTTTTAATGTGGTAATGTGTTCGTTACCAGTTCCAAAAAATTCTTTTGGAGAAATCTCTTCAAGTTCAATAATTATTTCGTTCAAAAGCGTTTAAATTTTAAATTAATCTGTACAATTTTATTAGTTTTGTTGGCATAAATGCTACTAAACAAACTTACGCAATTTTTGCGTGTTGTATATTAAAAAAATATCAACAAAATTAATGGCTATCATCACTTTAACAACCGATTTTGGAGAGAAAGATCACTTTGCTGGCGCGATAAAAGGCGCTATTTATAGTGAATTGCCTGACGTTAGAATTGTTGATATCTCACATTCGGTATCGCCATTTAACATCTCAGAAGCTGCTTATATCATTCAAAATGCGTACAGTAGTTTTCCTAAAGGAACCATTCATGTTATTGGTATTGACTCTGAATTAAACCCAGAAAACAAGCACATTGCTGTAGAGCTTGATGACCACTTTTTTATCTGTGCCAACAACGGAATTATGAGCATGATTGCCAATATTATTGCGCCTAAAAAGATTGTTGAAATTAACATACATGATAAAATTGAAACCAGTTTTCCTGTTTTGGATGTGTTTGTAAAAGTAGCTTGTCATATTGCACGTGGCGGTACATTAGAAGTTATTGGTAAAGCTATTAACAACATTAAGCCAATAAAAAAACTAGTGCCTTATGTTAATGACGAAAAAACACAAATTATTGGTAGTATTATCTACATAGACAACTACGGAAATGTAGTTACCAATATTAGAAGGTCATTTTTTGAACAGTTACAAAAAGGACGTGCTTTTGAGATTTCTGCAAGAAACTATAAGTTTAAAACCATACATAATAAATACAGTGATATTGTCAATTTTGACATTCCATTAGAACAACGTCATGATGAAGGTAGAGGTTTGGTTGTCTTTAACAGCTCTAATTTTTTAGAAATTGCTATTTATAAAAGTAATACTAATACGGTTGGTGGCGCTAGTACATTAATGGGATTAGGCTTAAGAGACACGGTAACGATTAACTTTTTAAAATAACCCTAAAATGTTTGTAAGAATTGTAAAAATGAGTTTTGCTGAAGATAATATTGCTACTTTTTTGGCTAATTTTGATACAGTAAAACACAAGATAAGAGCTTTTGAAGGTTGCCAGTTATTAGAATTATATCAAGACAAACACAATAGTAATGTGTTTTTTACGTATAGTTATTGGAACACAGAAGACGATTTAGAACGTTATAGACATTCAGAATTATTTAAAGGTGTTTGGGCAAAAACAAAACCCTTGTTTAATGCAA
This sequence comes from Mesoflavibacter sp. CH_XMU1404-2, assembly GCF_037029465.1. NCBI lineage: Bacteria > Pseudomonadati > Bacteroidota > Flavobacteriia > Flavobacteriales > Flavobacteriaceae > Mesoflavibacter > Mesoflavibacter sp. CH_XMU1404-2. The sequence continues at coordinate 47,495 of NZ_JAYMEM010000029.1, forward strand.
AACCTGAAGCTTGGAGTGTTGACAAATTAGCGATTTTAAATTGATCAATGACGACTAACGATTTACAAGTAAAACAGAATAAAAACTATTAACTTTACGCTTTAAACAATTTCACTTTAAAAACTTACAACTTTAAATACTTACAACTTTAAATACTTAAAACTTATTAATGCTAGCCATATTAAAAAAAGAAATTAACTCATTTTTTGCTTCGCCAATAGGCTATTTAGTTATTACAATTTTCTTACTACTTAACGGACTATTTTTATGGTTATTTAAAGGCGAATTTAACATCTTAGATAATGGTTTTGCAGATCTATCTTCGTTTTTCTTGTTATCACCTTGGATATTAATTTTCTTAATTCCTGCGGTAACCATGCGTAGCTTTAGTGACGAGAAAAAACAAGGTACTTTAGAGTTATTATTAACCAAACCTATTAGCACATTACAGCTTGTTTTAGGCAAATATTTTGGTGCATTTTTATTAATTATCATAGCACTAATACCAACTCTACTTTATGTATATACAGTTTATCAATTAGGTAATCCAGAAGGTAATTTAGATGTTGGTAGCACTTTAGGGTCTTATTTTGGATTGTTATTTTTAGTTGCTGCATATACTGCTATTGGTGTGTTTGCCTCTACCCTTTCAGACAATCAAATTGTAGCCTTTATTATTGCAGTATTTTTATGCTTTTTCTTTTATATAGGTTTTGAAGGTATAGCAGATTTTACCTCAAGTAATTTTATAGATAATTTAGGGATGTCTGCACATTTTAAAAGTATGAGTCGTGGTGTTTTAGATACCAGAGATATCATCTATTTTATTAGTGTTATAGCACTATTTATCTTTTTTACAACGCATATTATAAATCGTCAAAAAGCATGATCATTACCGTTCCTTTAATACTATCGTTTATTGTAACTTTTGTCTTGGTTTGGCTATTTGTAAAAACCATTGGCAACAAAAAATGGTTAAGCGTTTTAATCGCTTTAGTAATTACACCTTTTGCCTATTTTTACTTGTTATATCCAATGGTAAATATTTTTAGTAGTTATCATCACGAAAAATATTTTAATGCTTCAGATTGGGAAGAATATCCTGCGCAACGTTTTGAAATGATGAGCGATATTTTAAATGACAGTACTTTTATAGGAAAAACCAAAGCCGAAGTAAAATCTAAATTAGGAAAAGCTGAATGGTACGGTTGGGACGATGCTATTAAAGCGAACTCTGAAGACAAATGGAATTACAACTTAGGTTTTAAACCTGGTGCATTTACCAAAGATCAAGAGTGTTTAGAATTTGTCTTTAAAAACGATACTTTACAATCTATCAGAAACTATCAACTTGAACAAAAATTTGAATAAGTCACTTAAACATATCATCTTAGTTATTGTTGCTATAATTGCTGTAAACTTTATTAGTACTAAGGTTTATAAGCGTTTTGATTTAACAACAGACCATCGTTACACGCTTAATGAAGCAACTTTAGATATTATCAAAAAAGCTGAAACTCCAATAGTGATTGATGTCTTTTTAGAAGGTGAAGATTTTCCTTCAGAATTTAGGCGTTTACAAAGTGAAACCAAGCAATTGTTAGAAGAGTTTAGAGCTTACAACGACAATATTTCATTTAAGTTTATAAATCCTACCGAGGACGAAGATACACGTGATCAAGCTATTCAACAACTTAATGCTCGTGGCTTAACACCAATGCAGTTAAATGTTCAAGAAAACGGAAAACAAAGTCAAGAAGTTATTTTTCCTTGGGCATTAGCAAGTTATGATGAGGTTACGGTGAAAATTCCGTTAGTAAAAAATAAAATTGGCGAAACACAACAGCAATTAGTTACCAATTCCGTTCAGCATTTAGAATATGCTTTTGCAGATGGTATTAGTAAATTGGTCAATCCTAAACGTCGTAAAATAGCAGTTTTAAAAGGTAATAACGAAATGGATAATCTAAACATTGCAGATTATGTTAAAACACTTCGTGATTACTATTTTATAGCGCCTTTTACTTTAGATAGCGTTAGTAATAACCCAGAAAAGACCTTAAAAAATTTACAAGATTTCGATTTAATCATTGCAGCAAAACCAACTGAAGCCTTTACAGAAGATGAAAAATTTGTATTGGATCAATATACCATGAATGGCGGTAAAAGTCTTTGGTTAATAGACCAAGTTGCTATGAACAAAGACAGTTTGTATAACGACTTTGGTAAAAATGTAGCTATAGCAAGAGACTTGAATTTAACCGACTTTTTCTTTAAATACGGCGTAAGGATTAATCCTGTGTTAGTTAGCTCTATGTACTCTGCGCCTATTGTGTTATTATCTGGAGAAGGTAGCAATACTAGAGCGGAGCGTTTTCCTTGGACCTATTCACCATTAGCACAAGGTATTAGCACGCATCCTGTGGTAAATAACTTAAACTATGTAAAGTTTGATTTTGCAAGTCCGATAGATACTTTAAAAAACAATTTAAAGACCGTTAAAAAAACGGTTTTACTACAAAGTGCGCCACTTTCAAAATTAGAAGGAACACCGCGTGAGATTAGTCTAGATGAAGTTAATAATCAACAAGATCCTGCGTCGTTTAATAAAGGTTCTCAAAATCTAGCCGTATTACTAGAAGGTAAGTTTACTTCGGTATATAATAACCGTGTAAAACCTTTCGATTTAAAAGATGTAAAAAACGAAAGTGTGCCAACTAAAATGATTGTAATTTCTGATGGTGATGTGATTAAAAATGAAATTGATAGAAACGGACCTAAAGAATTAGGATACGATTCTAAATTAAATCAGTTTTTTGGTAATAAAGAATTTTTAGTAAACGCTGCTAATTATCTGCTTGACGATAACGGACTTATAAACATTCGATCAAAAGAAATTGCTGTTGCGTTTTTAAATTCAGAAAAAATCACAGAAGAAAAAACCAAATGGCAACTCTTAAACATCTTATTACCATTGGTATTGTTAGGGATTTTTGGTTTTAGTTTTAACTACTTCCGTAAGAAAAAATACGCCAAATAAGTGTTAATAAGTTTGTTTCCTAATTAAACACATTAACAATATATTTGTAATACAACAATTAACCGATTTTAACGAATATATAAATAGATGAAATTTATTGTATCAAGTACCTATTTACTAAAGCAATTACAGGTTTTAGGTGGTGTAATAAACAACTCCAATACACTTCCAATTTTAGATAATTTTTTATTTGAATTACAGCAATCAAAACTAACCGTTTCTGCAAGTGATTTAGAAACAACGATGTCTGCTGTATTAGACGTAGAAAGTGATAACGAAGGAAGCGTTGCTATTCCTGCACGTTTATTATTAGATACTTTAAAAACATTCCCAGAGCAACCTTTAACGTTTGTTGTAGAAGAAAATAACACTGTTGAAATTAGCTCTAATCACGGTAAATATGCATTAGCGTATGCAGATGGAAACGAGTTCCCTAAAGCTGTTAGCTTAGAAGATCCTAGCTCTACCGCAATGCCTGCTCATGTATTAGCTACTGCGATTAACAAAACTATCTTCGCTGCAGGTAACGACGATTTACGTCCGGTAATGAGTGGTGTATTTTTTCAATTCTCTACAGAAGGATTAACCTTTGTAGCTACAGATGCTCATAAACTTGTAAAATATTCAAGAGAAGATGTAAAAGCTTCTCAAGTAGCCGAGTTTATTATGCCTAAAAAACCTTTAAACTTATTAAAAGGAATTTTAGGAGCTAATGAAGATGAAGTAACTATTGAGTATAACGACTCTAATGCAAAATTCACTTTTGAAAATACCGTATTAATCTGTCGTTTAATTGATGGTAAATATCCAAACTACGAAGCAGTTATACCAAAAGAAAATCCTAACAAATTAACTATAGACCGCACACAGTTTTTAAACTCTGTACGTCGTGTTAGTATTTTCTCTAACAAAACAACACACCAAATAAGACTTAAAATTGCTGGTGCCGAACTTAATATTTCTGCAGAAGATATAGATTACTCTAACAAAGCAGAAGAACGTTTAACATGTGATTACCAAGGAGATGATATGCAAATTGGGTTTAATTCACGTTTCTTAACAGAAATGCTAAACAATTTAAGTTCTGCAGATGTTCAATTAGAATTAAGTATGCCTAACAGAGCTGGTATTTTAACACCAGTAGACGATCTTGAAGAAGGCGAATTTGTAACCATGTTAGTAATGCCGGTAATGTTAAATAGCTAAACCTAACTACATAAATTTAAAAAAAAGCCGCAACTTAAATGTTGTGGCTTTTTTTATTTAAAATCGTTTGATATTTTTTACTTTTGAAACAGTAAAAGGCTTCCCTAATTTTCTAAGTCTTTTGCTAAGCAATTAATCCAAGAACAAATGATGTATTTTAATAGACTATTATTAGTTTTATTATGTTTTACTTTATGGTCATGCAGTAGTGATGATGATAATACAACTACCGACAATAATATTTTGATTGGCAAATGGTTAAGAAGTGATTACGATAACACTTATGAGCATAGTATACATTTTGAAGAGAACGATTTTGGCTACACAGCAGATAAACATACAACAGCAGAAGGTATTGTATCTACAGCAATTAGTTTTGATTGGTCTGTTTCTAACAACAAGATTACTTTAATTTTTGATAGCCATACAATTATTTCTAATTACTCCTTTACAGAAAATGGTAACCTAATAATTAATGATTTATCAACATTAGAGTTTATTAAACAATAAAATTTTATAAAATAAAAAAACGCAACCTATAAAGGTTGCGTTTTTAATTCAACTTAAATATTAAAAGTTAATCATAGTAAAGATAATCTCCCTTATAAGTTCCGTTAACTATTACACCATCATTTCTTGTAAACTGAAAACTAATTTCAATTTGATCTGTAGTGTATACTTCTAATGTTAAACTACCTGTAGATGCGTTTAAATTAGTATTAGAATTATTTCTATCTAATAATATATCACCATCTTCTAATTCTCCATCAATAATTTGAGCGTTTTCTTCAAATTGAAAATTAGACATATCAGAAAAACTATATGTTTGTTCTGCTAATGGACTTTGACTAATGCGTATATTAAATACATTAACATTATCAAGTTGAGTCCCATTATTTATAGCATCTAAAAACTCCGTTTCATTTTTATTGATAAAACTTACAAAAGTACTATTGCCTAATGCAGGCTCTACGATAACAGAACTAACAACATAAGTTTCATTATTTAAAGTAATAACATTTGTGTTTTGAGGTTCTTCTATGTTGTTATCGTCGTCTGAAGAACAATTTAAGACAGTTAAAGCGAGACAAAATAAAATTACAAGTTTGTTTAATTTTTTCATTTTAAAAATTACTGTTTTAAGATTTTTATTGTTTGGTTTGATTGGTTAGTAGTTATGTTTAAAAAGTACATTCCTGTTGGTAAATTAGAAATGTTAATTTGAGATTGATTAGCAAAATCAAGTACTTTTTGACCATTTACATTAAAAACTGTTACATTTTTAATAGTTTGATTAGTCTTAATATTTACAACGTCTGTAGCTGGATTAGGATATAATTTTACTGAGTTTTCATCTAAAGAAATATCATCAACACTTAATGTAGAATTGTACTCGTAAGCTCCTAAATCTATTGTAGTATTAAAAACCCTATCATTACCTGATAAATCTAAATCACCAAATAAAGCTTCATCGTAGTATGCGTTATCTCCTTGATCAACAATATAATTTGAAGCTGATGTTGGTTTGTATTCGGCATCTAAATTTAAGTTATCAGTCGTTGGGTCTAAAAGTGTGATATTTGAATTATCAAAAGTTCCAGAAGTTACACCGCTACCAACCATAGCAATAGTATTATATACCCTAACTGTTTGGATATCTCCTTCAGCTGTTTTACTGTTTTCAATATCTACTGTACTTAATTGACCTCCATTATATTTGTTTTGCCAGAAAAGACTGTTTCTAAATTCAAAAACTCCCCAACCACTTCCACTACTAACATTAATAACTTGTTGGGTAGATGCGTGGTTATTAACATTATCTATAATAGACACATTGGTTAACGAACTTTTAAATAGTCTGCCATCATTATTTAAAGTTCCTCTTCTAAACCAAATTGCTCCCCAATCTGCGTTATAAGTATTATTAGCAACCAACACATTAGACCAATTGGATTCTAAAGTACTTGAGTTGGTATCGTTATGTTGTAGTAGTATAAGACCATTATTAGTTTGGTTATCTGTAATGGCAACATTATTGATTGATACAGTACCTGAAAAAGTTCTCCAATCAAATAAAATACTGTTGCTATAATTATTATTAATTAGCGTATTAGATAATTCAAAATTTGAAACGTTAGTGGCTACTTTTACAATTGGGCTACCCGATGTTGTATAAAAGTTACTTAAAACAAAACCATCAATAATTACATTATTAGCTGCTAAATTGAATAAACTTGATGAATTATCTGATTTGTTTTGCGTAAAATCACCAGAAATATCATCATCTAATATATCACCAGAAATTATAGTTGCATTACTTGTATTTACAATAGATAAATCTCTATCTGTTTCAGAAGTTTCTGTTCCGTTAAAACCACCATAAATCTCTATTTCTGAATTAATACTAATTTCACCAGATGTTAATTTATAAGTCCCTGATTTTACAAATATTTTAGATCCACTACCTAAAGTAGGTATATTAGCGTCATCTAAAGAAGTATAAGCATTAGTCCAACTTGTACCATCATTAGCTCCAGTAGCATTTGCATCAACGTATATAACGGTTGGTGGTTCTGGTAATGATAATGGCGCTATATTACCTGGTCCTGTTAGCATAGCTGTATCTGTATATTGAATGGCTCCTAACCCTATCGATGAATCTGTATTTCTTCTAGGGTTCATAAAACAATCGGTCGTAGGATTAAAACTGCTATAATAACCATAGTTATGAGTTGCTTCTCCATTATCTCTATAAGCTGAAATAGGTATAAAATCTCCAGAAAAAATATCAACAAAAGGACTCTCTGATAACGTGTAATTAGTTAGTAAATTAGCCGAACCTATTACAGGTGTAAACTCTGATGCATTGGCATAACCAGTTGAAATAGTTGAGGAACTTGTATCTTGAGTTCCTATATAGTCAGATGTTCCATAGTTACTGTAATATAAATTATTACCCCAAAACCCTATTGTTTCTGCTGAACCAACTGTCTCAAAACGTATTGGACTAGCTACATCAGATGTTACATTGCTACCTTCTTCATTTAAAGTTAAGGTGTTATTTTGAAAATACACATTTAATCTTGTTGAACCACCTGTTGCACTTATAAAACGTGCCACACTACCTGAAGCATTAGCAGTTTCTACTTTGTTACCTATAAACATATTATTAGCAATAAAAATATCATGCTCAAGATTTATATAATTTGTGATACGATATTCAAATGCATATCCTGAATTAGATACATTTTCATCTAGTATACTATTAAATAACTCAAAAGGATAATCATTTACAGTTTCATTAGACCAAATATCCATTGCTGGTCTTGTTGAAGCATAATTTCTTGAAAACCTACAATTTTGCACTGTAATTTTTCTTTGCACTTCATTTGAAGATGATGGATGGCTATACAATGCACTACCACCATAAGCATTAACAAAATGCAATCGGTCTAGAGTAATTTCTTGAGTTTTACTTGCTGAATTAGGCTCTACTTTAAGAATAATTGGTGCATTATCTGTTTTATTTGCAGATGTTGCACTAGGTAATTCATTAGTATCATCTAGCGCTAAATCTCCTGTTAAATATACAGGATGTGCCCAAGGATCCGTGCTACGTTGCGAAAGAGACGTTTCAGTACCCACAAAACCGCCATAAATACTAACTCCGTACTGGTTTAGCATTGGTGTGTTTTTATTAACAGGCATGTAAGTTCCTTCTGCTATCCAAATTTGAGCACCTGTTATGGTTTGGATTCCTAAAGCACTATGAAGACTTGTGTAAGCATTTGCCCAACTGCTTCCGTTATTTGCACCTGTTGCATCAACATCGACATAAATTATGGTTTGTGCTTGCGTAAAACCAAACACTAAAAAGGTTAATAAGAGTAATGTTTTTTTCATTGTAGTTGAGATTAATATTCAACAACAAAATAACTTCACTTTTAAAGGTTTTCAATTTGCTTTTTTCTGAATAGGTCTAATTTCTTTCTGAATGATTTATGAAGATTATTCTTACACTAAATATTATAAAAAAAGCCTGCTCAAATAAGCAGACTTTAAAAATTATGATTAATAGCGTATATTAATTATTCGCAGTTCATTTTTTGTCCGTATGGCATTTGTCCATGTATAACACCACCAAATTGTGAGCTACCATAACCACTACCATTGTATTGTTGCTTGATTAAAAAACCTTGTAAATAGCAGTCGTTATTTTTATTTTTTTCTGTAAAAGCACCTTTGATCCAACGGTATAAAATACGACCTGTGTATTTGTTTTTTACAATACTCCAATCGTTAGATTCTATATTTAACTTTAGAAGTTTTGCACCATCTTTTGCAATGGTTTTTGATACATTTTCTTTAGCAAAACTCACTAATGAAGCATTACTATTCATGCTACCAGCTTTTGGCATTTTTATAGCATCCATGGTTGATTTTGCAGCTGCATCATAATTTGCTTTTAATGTGGCTTCAAACTCTTGTACAATTGGCTTTGCTTTTTCTAACCAATCTAAATGAAATTGTTGTTCGCCTTTACCAATAATATTTAACACTGTAATATCGTTTTGATGCATGTATGATGGCACATTAAAAGCGTGCCCACCTTGATGAGAACCTGCGTAAATAACAAATACATCTTCTGCTATAAGCATACCTCTAACAAGTATTGGCATACCTGTACCAAGCTCTATTGTTCTAGATCTGTCAGCACCAATTTTTGTTCTAAACATACCAGAAACTAATTCGTAACCAATATAACCTTCTGGTGACATCATTACTAATTCTGGTGTGGTTAAGAAACGTAACCAAGCATATTCTGGGTCTTGATACGGTAATAGGTCTACATTATCACCCATATCTGTCATTTGACGTCTAAGTTTTACACGGTCTACACCAACTGCACTCATCCCTTTAGTCATTGCAAAAGGGTAAGACATGTATAAGAATTCGTCTCCTATTTTTGTTGCTGATTTTGGTTTGTTAGCTTCTGCTTCTTTTTGCTTTTTTTCAAGATATTTTTGGTAGTATAAATCTTGTTTAGCTTGATCGTTTGGATATTTTTTAGCTAATTCTGCTTTAAATTCTTCATCTGTGTATTCTGTTTTTGAAGAATTTTGGTTAGATGTTGAAGAACTTCCAACCATTCCTGAAGAATTTTCAGTTTTTGAAGACGAGCTTGTGTCTTCTTTTTTATCTAACTTCGTCTCTACCGCTGCTTTGGCTTTCTTTTTTAACATTTTACCAAATTGAGCTTGAGATGTACCGTAGCATAACGCTAAAGCAATAAATAGGACTACTTTTTTCATGATAGTATTTTTAGTTATTTGTCAAATAAAAAACTAAACACTAGCAGATTAAAGTAGTTTTTTCTAAAAACAGTTATTTTTTTTCTGAAAGAGTTTTTACAGGTTCTTCGCTTTTCTCAGAATGACAAAAACTCCTCATAAACACTCGTAGTGGCTATTTAATTAAAAAGCGCAAATAGGATTATAAAACTTTATAGGTTTAAAGATTCTTCGCTACGCTCTGAATGACAAAATAGTCTAAAAAATTATAAGAAAGTTTCTTTTACAACTTCTAAAAACTGATCGCGTTTTGACTTAGAAATTGGAATTCGTTTTTGATTACTCATCAATAGATAATCACCATCATCTTTCACTAATTCTTCAACATATTTTAAGTTGATTAAATAAGAACGATGACATTTAAAAAACATAGCATTTTTAGATAATTGCTCTACAAAATGCTTTAACGGTTTGCAAATAGTTTTTTGCTTCCCTTCTACCAATTGCACATTAGTGTACATACCATCTGCTTCAAAATAAACAATATCATTATGTGAAGCAAAGAGGATTCCTTTAGGTATTTCTAAAGCTATTTTATCGATTGATAGTTGCTTTAAAGAGTCTCTTAATTTGTTTAATTGTTCGCTTAAATTATTGGTTTCTACAGCGTCTTTTGCTTTTAAGACTGCTTCTTTAAGTTCTGTTATATCTACAGGTTTTAATAAGTAATCTACTGCCGAAAGTTTAAAGGCATCTATAGCATATTGGTTATATGCTGTAACAAAAATGATTTTAAAATCTATCTGATTAGGGAAATATTCTAAAATATCTAAACCTGACTGATTTGGCATTTCAATATCTAAAAATACGATATCTGGATGCTCTGTTTTAATTAAATCTACCCCTAGTTTTAGGTCTGAAGCTTCATAAATCTCACTTATACTTGGACAATGATCTGTTATTAAATTAGATAATAAATGTCTTGCGCGCTTTTCGTCGTCAATGATTATAGCCTTCATAATTTATTGTATTGGCATGGTAATTACCACTTTTGTACCAGTTGGTTGTTGGTTAGAATTATATAAATCTATAATTTCTATATTAATATTTCGTTTTAATTTGTTTTTGTAAAGCCTTACACGTTCTTCGTTTGCTTTGGTAGCAAAGGGCTTGTGTGGTTTATCACTTCGTTTTAAGGCTTCAGATTGCTGTCTTCCAATTCCGTTATCTTCTACTGTAATTACAAGCGTATTTTCATTGGTTGCGTTAGCTTCAACATTTAATAATCGTTCACCAGATTTGTGTAAAAGCCCATGTTTTAATGCATTTTCCACATAAGGTTGAATGAATAACGACGGAACTTTTATTTGTCTAACATTTAGTTTTTCATCTACATTTAAACTATACGTTAGCTCGTCTTCAAATCTAACTTTTTCTAATTCTAAATACAGTTTTAAGGCATTTAGTTCTTCTTCTAAAGTAATTTCGTTTTGCTGACTATAATCCAAATACATTCTGATTAATCTGCTGAACTTTACTAAATATGAACTTGCCAGATCTTTTTCATTGGAAATAATATAATCTTGAATGGAATTTAAAGCATTGAAAATAAAGTGCGGATTCATTTGAGATCGCAGATTTTCTAACTTCAAATTAGTTATTTTTTTGTCGATTAATATTTTATCGATTTCGGCAATTCGTTGTGCTTCTTTTTGTCTTAGTCGCCATCTAAAATACAACCAAATTAAACCTGCTACGACCAATAAAATAAGCGCATAAAACCAGTATGTTTCCCAAAAAGGTTTATTGATAATAAAGGTGATTGGACTTGCAAACTGTATGTCTTTACTACCAATATTTTGACCTTGTAACTCAAAAGTATATTTACCGCTAGACAAACTATTAAACACTACAAAATGTGTGTTTAAAGGAACGTCTCGCCATGTAGTATCAATAGGTTTTATGCGGTATTTGTAACCAACATGCTTGTTAGATTGAAAGCCATTAGAGTTAAAGTCAAACCTTAAATTATTAAAATTATATGGTAAATTATAATTGGTATTGACTACGGTATCTTTATCATTAATTTTTACAGATTCCATCCACACTTTAGAAGTTTTAAAGTCTTTAAAAAGTGCTTCATTTTTAGGCATTAAATAAAATGAATTGGGGAAAGTTGCGACCAAATAATCTTGAAGAATGATAAATTTATCAACCGATAAAGTCAATCCATCTTGCGTATTTAAACTCTTAATTTGATTGGTTTTTGGTTGAAATCTATAAAAACCTTCATCTGTTGAAATCCATAGAAATTCACCATCAGATTTTAGTGTATTTATCTGAACTTGTTTTGGTAAAATATCTTGTTTTGAAATCAATTGATTGTCCTTAAAACACAACAAACCATTGTGTTGTGTGGCAAGCCAAACTTCATTATTAATCTTTGCAATTGAATTAACTAAAACACTTTCATTTTCTAATTTAATTTCTTTTGAATTAAAATTCTTTACATCAAATTGATATAATCCATCAATGAAAGAAACGAAAATTTTTTCTTCTAAGACTTCAGAAGTTTTCACTCTGCTTTCTCTAATAATTCGTATTGAATCTGAAGTGTAAGGTTTATTGTAAACTACAGCTTCCTTATAACTACCATAAAAAAGGTTTTCTTCATTTATTTTAGAAAATGTTTTGGCTACAGAGTATTTATTTTTTTGGTCTTTTAAAGTGAATGTATTTAAGTCTACACTATAAGATTCAGAAGCATTAATACTAACAATAACATGGTTTTGTGAGGCATCAAAAAACAAATTACCAATAATCTTAGAGCCTGGTAATTTTAGGGTTTTAAACACTTCTTTATTGTTATAAAATAACAATTTACCACTATTGGTACCAAGTAAAAATTGATTATTATTTAGCGCACAAGCTGCTGTGATTTTATCTTTTGTAAGGTCTAAATTAAGACGTCTTATGCTTAAATTAGATGACACAAAAACACCATTATCTAAGGTAGTGAACCAATAATTTTTATTGAAATCTACTAACACATCAGTAACAGATTCGTTACTAAATAATTGTTCTTTAAAAATTAATTGATTTTGTTTTAATTGAAATATAAAAACACCAGAAGTTGTTAAAAACCAATAGTCATTATTTAAAGATATAATGTTGTAAATAGTTACATCTTCAAGGTTTTTTGGTGTTGTTAGCTGCTTGACTTTATCAGCTTGAGTGTTGTAATAATAAAGTTGATTTTTACCTTGTTCTTTAAAATTTAAAAGTGCTGAATTTTTAAAAGCATATACCTTTGGTGACTGCATTCTGAACTTTGAAGTCAGCTCTATTAGTAGTTTTAGTTTATCATCCTTAATTTGATACCAATTTTGCTTCTCTTTTGAAGGTCTATCATCAGAGTCCATCTTAATAACATAAGACAATTTATTATAAGAACTCTCGCTAACGGACATACCTTCAAAAAGCTTAACAATGCTTTTATCTTCAAAATCAATGTCATAAATACCGTCTACGGTAAATAAACGTATGGCTTTGTCCGTAATTTCGAAAGGTGATAATTGCCCTTTTACTAGCTTATTAGCATCATAAAAAAGGGTTAATGTATTGTTTTCAATATAAAATATTTGACCGTAAAGGTTGATACACCAAAGTCTACCTGTTTCATCTAATTTTAATTGAAATAATGAGTTTACTTTTTGGTTTGGATTTGTAAACTTTTTGTAGTTTTTTCCGTTGTACCTATACAAGCCTTTATCTGCTGCAAGCCAGATATAATGGTCATCATCCTCTAAAATATCATAAAATTCTACATCAGGTAAATTAGATATTTTAGACATGTGTTGTACCACTGGGTTTTGTGCCTCGATAGAGCTTCCAAAACCAAATAAAACAACTAAAAGTATGTATCTAATTATTAATCGCATAGCTTATAATTAGCAAACTTAATATTTAATTAGCTAATCAAGCTTTGTTTTTTCTGTAAGCAGTTGTTTTTTTTCTAAACAAAAAAACGCAATCTTAAAAAGATTGCGTTTTTAACTCTATCTAAAAACTAACTAACTAATAAAATTAAAAGATAAAGGGTATTTTGGTGTTTCGCCGTGACTTGCCTTAATAGCATTTACTACAGGGAAAATTATTGAAATTAATCCTAAAACCATAAATCCGATAAAACCTAAGCCCAGTAATAAAATTAATGGTATACATATTATAAAATAAACTAATAAACTTAATTGAAAATTGACAATGTTCTTACCATGTTGGTCTAACTCTAAAACCTTATCTCGTTGGGTTAACCAAATAATTAAAGGCAATAATAAACTACCAAAACCTATTATTAAAGTTACTAATTGACTAAGATGAGTCAGTACTATTAATTGTTTATTTTCTTGCATAGTTGTATTGTTTTTGATGATTGACACTTATAGGACGCATCATTATCAAAAAAGTTACAAATTTTTAAAAATAAAACAATAATTTATTGTTAATGAGGAAGTTTGTCTTTTAAAAGTCCATAAATAAAAGTACCAACAACTGCTGAAACAATAACAATTAATATAGGTAAAAATCCTGCTCCTACTAAAGTAAACATTGGTCCAGGACATGCACCTGCTAAAGCCCAACCTAAGCCAAAAATGGTTCCGCCAAACAGATAGCGATAGATTGATTTTTCTTTATCAGGAATTAATATTGGATTACCATCAATAGACTTTATTTTTTTTCTTTTTATAAGCTGAGTGAAGATGATCCCAAAAAACAAAGCTGTCCCAATAATTCCGTACATATGAAAAGACTCAAACCTAAACATTTCATAAATTCTAAACCACGATGCTGCTTCAGATTTGTACATAATTATTCCAAAAAAGAAACCGACTACTAAATAGATGAATACTTTTTTCATTGTACTAAAAAATTAAAGGAAATAATAAATGTACCATGATTAAACCTCCAATAAAAAAACCTATTACTGCTAATAACGAAGGTCTTTGAAGGTTACTTAATCCAGATATTGCATGCCCCGAAGTACAACCACCTGCATAGCGTGTACCAAAACCTATTAGTAAACCGCCAACAATTAAAATAATAAGCGTTTTTGGTTCTTGTAAAGCTTCTGTAGAAAACAATTCTTTAGGTAAATAAGTGTTATCCTCAGAAAAACCAATTTGTTTTAAACCTTCTTTTGTAGCTTGACTAACTTGAGGCGTCTTTCCATCAGTCATAAAATTCTTAGCTACAAATCCTCCTAAAATTGCTCCAACAGCAACTAAAAGATTCCAACTTTGTTGTCGCCAATTAAAATTAAATAACTGACTAAACTTACCGCCACCACACATGGCGCAAAAAGTGCGTAAATTAGAAGACATGCCAAAAGTTTTCCCCATTATTAAAAGGAAAAACATAGTAAGCGCTATTAAAAATCCTGAGAGCAACCATGACCATGGTTGTAAAAAAAAATCCATAAATCAAATTTACGCAAAAGTACACGCTATAATTAATTTATGGAAATTAATACCTATTTTTAATAAATAGAACTATTATTAGTTTTTGATTTTGAATATTTTAGTTAAAATATCTTCCATCAAACACCATTTAGTGATTGCAGACTGAAATAAATTAGCGCCTACAAACACTGTAAACCACAACCAATTTTGATTAACGTACATACCTAATAATACGCTTATTATAACAAAAACTCCTGCTATTGCTCTTATATACCTGTTTAACATAACTATTATTTATTTAAATTTAAATTGCTCTTTCTATAGGTACAACAATCGCTTTAATAGGATTGTTGGTTTCTAAATTGTTATTGAACTCTTTTATTAAATCAAAAAGAGTATCAATAAACATGTCTTCTGTAAATGAGAAAAACATTGTAGACTCATTACTTGCATTTTCTGCTCCAAACCAATTGGTAGACATAATTAAAGCATGGTTGTTTTTATAACCATCTATATCAGATTCGCTAAAATTTTCAATGCCTGCTTTTTTAAAGAGTTTTATCACATCCTTATGAAACTCTTCTACTGCGGTTACTAATAGTAATTTCATATCTTTCAACTTTACTGGCCAAATGAGCACAACTAAGATTTTTTTTGAACTCTCATGACACTCAATCATGCTCGGCCAGCTTTTTATTTATGGTTTTTACGTTCTATCATATAATACACTAAAGGCACAACTAATAAGGTTAATACAGTTGAAACAATAGTTCCGCCCATTAACGAAATAGCTAATCCTTGAAAGATCGGGTCAAATAGGATAACAAATGCACCTATGACTACTGTTCCAGCAGTTAATAAAATTGGTGTTGTACGCACTGCTCCTGCTTCGATTGCGGCTTGTTTTAATGGCACGCCTTCTTCTAATCTTAGGTTTATAAAGTCAATTAACAATACCGAATTACGTACCATAATTCCCGCCAAAGCAATCATACCAATAAATGATGTTGCGGTGAAAAATGCGCCCATTAACCAGTGACCTAAAATAATACCAATCATCGATAATGGTATGGCAACCATCATTACTATTGGTGCTTTAAAGTTTTGGAACCAACCTACAATTAAGATGTAGATTAAAGCAATTGCTCCTAAAAATGCTATTCCTAAATCTCTAAATACTTCCAAGGTAATTTGCCATTCTCCATCCCATTTTACGGTGTAATCATCTTCAAATTCTGGCTGTCCCAAATACATTTCATTAATCTCATAGCCTTGTGGTAAATTAATCGCTTTTAGCTTCTCTTCCATTCCTAAAATAACATACGCAGGACTTTCTAATTTACCAGCCATATCTGCTAACACATAAACTACACGTTTTTGGTTTTTACGGTAGATGCTTTTTGCACTTGTGGTTTCAGTAATATCAACCAAGTCTACAATCGGAACTAGATTACCTTGTTGCGATTTTACCTTTAACTGTGAAATATCTTGAATGGTTGACTTTTCCTTTTCATCTAAAGCTAACACTAAACCTATTTGATTTACTGCATCTTCATCATACAACACGGTTAAAGGTCTGTTCGACAATGCCATATTCATGGTATAAGCAATCTGTTTTGGTGCTACACCGTAAAGCATTGCTTTTTCTTTATCTATGGTGAATTGAAATTCTTTTTGATCAGCTTCTACCATCCAATCGACGTCAACAACATCTTCTGTATTATTCAAAATGTTCTGAACTTCGTTAGCAATCTCCATTTGCTTATCGTAATCAGGACCATAAATTTCAGCCACTAAAGTTGATAATACAGGTGGACCTGGTGGAACTTCAACAACCTTAACATTCGCATTATATTTTGAAGCTATCTTTTGAATGTCAGGACGCAATAATTTTGCAATATCGTGAGATTGCGCACTACGTTCTCCTTTATCAATTAAATTCACTTGTATATCTGCCATATTACTTCCGCCACGTAAATCGTAATGACGTACTAATCCGTTAAAGGTAATTGGTGCCGAAGTCCCAATATAATTTTGATAGTTAACCACTTCTGGTCGCGTTGATAAGTATTGTGAAATTTCTTGAGCCACAACAGCCGTACGTTCTAAAGTGGTTCCTTCAGGCATATCAATAACTACTTGAAACTCGTTTTTGTTATCAAACGGTAACATTTTTACAACGACCGAATTGGTAAAGAACATTACCATTGTTCCCATTAACAAAATGAAAGTCAACCCTAAAAACAACCAACGTTTTGAAGAACTTTCAATTAACGGACGTTCAAATTTCTCGTAGAACTTGTAAATTTTAGTGTCTTCTAATGGTTTTTTAGGTTTCTCAACTACACCTTTCTTGTCTTTTTCACGCAAGAAAATATACCCTAAATACGGTGTTATAGTTAAGGCTACAAATAACGACAGTATCATTGCAATAGACGCTCCAATTGGCATTGGCGCCATATATGGGCCCATTAATCCAGACACAAATGCCATAGGCAATACCGATGCAATTACGGTAAAGGTTGCTAAAATAGTTGGATTACCTACTTCATTAATGGCATATAATGCGGCTTGTTTAAATGGCAAGCGTTTCATT
Source organism: Mesoflavibacter sp. CH_XMU1404-2 (assembly GCF_037029465.1). Lineage (NCBI taxonomy): Bacteria > Pseudomonadati > Bacteroidota > Flavobacteriia > Flavobacteriales > Flavobacteriaceae > Mesoflavibacter > Mesoflavibacter sp. CH_XMU1404-2. The sequence continues at coordinate 65,087 of NZ_JAYMEM010000029.1, forward strand.
TTAAAATGCCTATGCATATTTTCGGCAATAATAATGGAATCATCTACCACAATACCTGTTACAAATACTAATGCGAATAAGGTAATTCGGTTAAGCGTGTAATCGAGCATATAGTAGCTTAACAGCGTTAATGCAAAGGTAATTGGTACCGATAAAAACACGACCAATCCACCACGCCAACCCATTGCCAACATCACTACAAATGTTACTGCTATGATAGAACCAATAAGATGTAATAATAATTCTGATACTTTATGAGACGCAGTTTCGCCATAGTTTCTAGTAATTTCTACGTGAACATCATCAGGTATTAAGGTTTTGCGCAAATGCTCTACTTTATCAATGATGACGTCTGCAATTTTCATCGCGTCTGCACCTTTTCGTTTTGCTACCGAAATAGTTACAGCTGGATATTCTGATTTGTAATCGTTTGCTTTTTCGCTAGCCTGACCAAAACCAAGACTAACATAATTTTGTGGCACTTCTGGACCATCAACAATTTTTGCGACTTGCTTTAAATAAATTGGCTGATTTTGCTGAACACCAACGACTAGATTTTCAACATCAGTCATCGATTCTAAAAACTTGCCTGTGTTTACCACAAATTCGGTATCATTTTTATCAAAAGTTCCGCTATTTAATTGTGCGTTGTTGGCTTTAATCATTTCAGAAACCGATAGAAAGTCTAAGCCTGCACTTGCTAATTTATCTTTATCTAAAACGACACGTATTTGACGTTCTCTTCCACCTATTTTGTGTGTAATTGCAACGTCATTTACTTTCTTAATTTCGGCTTCTAATTCTTGAGCCATTTGCCCTAATTGGAAATCGTCATAAGTCTCACTCCACAACGTTAAACCCAACATCGGTACATCATCAATAGCACGTGTTTTTACTAATGGAAACGTTACGCCTTCAGGCATTTCATCCATATGCTTATTGATTTCGTTGTAAAGTTTTACAAAAGAACGCTCGATATCTTCGCCCACATAAAACTGAACGATGACCATTCCTTGTTCTTTCATAGACGTAGAATATACATATTCCACACCTTTTATATTCGAAATTAATTGCTCTAAAGGCTTGATCACTCTAGATTCAACCTCGGTTGGACTTGCACCAGGATAACCTACAAAAATATCTGCCATAGGCACATCAATTTGCGGCTCTTCTTCTCGAGGAATTAAAAACGAGCTGTACACACCAATGACCATAAAAACAATCATTAAAAGCACTGTAAGCTTCGATGTCATAAAGACTTTGGCAATTTTTCCTGCTAAACCTTCTTTCATTTTGATTTCTTATTTTTTGGGCGTTTTAACGGGCTATTCGCTATATCTTTTTATTGTCTTACATTTCGACTGCGCTCAATGTGACAATAAAAAGGATGCCGCTTCTATCCCTAACGCTACTTTGAACTGTTAATTCAATCTTGTTATTAATTTAAAATTCAGTACTATTTACTGCCTACTGCAAACTGAATTACTGCTTACTTATTTTCGCTCCGTTATACAACTTTCCTTCTGCTGAAACGATGTAACTTTCATTGGCGTTTAAACCAGATAAAACTTCTACTTCATTTCCAAACGTTCTACCTAAACGCAACCAACGCAAAATAGCTGTATTACTTTGGCTTACCGTATAAACGCCGCTTAATTGACCGTTGTTTACAATAGCTTCTTTTGGTATTAAAACCATTGAAGTTTCAGCTTTTCTTTCTACAGGAAATTGCACCGTTGTGAACATTCCTGATAGAATTTTTGCATCGGTTTTATCTAAGGTTATCTTTACTAAATATTGCCCACCTGTTTGTGCTGCAGATGTACTTACTTCGGTTACTTTTCCAGAAATAGTTTGGTTAATAGATTTTACATTTACACTTACTTTTATATCTTTTTTTATGTCTGAAATTTCGGTTTCTGGAACCATTGCAACCACTTCAAAATCGCCTGGTGCTTCTATTGAAATTAAAGGCTGACCTGGATTTGCCATATCTCCTTTCTTTACATTTTTGCTTGTAATAACTCCGCTAAATGGTGCAGTAATATTGGTATAAGCAAATTGTGCGTTAATTTCGTTTTTCATTTGTTTTGCGGCTTCAAGACCAGCTTTTGCCATCTCATAATTGGCTGTCATATCATCCATTTCTTTTTGAGAGGCACTGCTTTTTGCAAAAAGTACTTGAAAACGCTCATAGTCTTTTTTAGCATTATTAAATGCTGCTGTAGCTTTTGTGATATTTGCGTTTACTTGTGCTTTTTGCGCTTGTAAATCGGCATTATTAATAGCTACTAACAATTGTCCTTTGCTTACTTTATCGCCAACATTTACAGGTACGTTATTGACATAACCCATCATTCTTGTGCTTAAATTCGCACTGTTTTCGGCTTGAATTTTTCCGCTTACCGCTAAAAATGGACTGTCATTATTGTCGCTAACCTGTGCAACTTTTACTGGAATAGCTGGCGAATTATCTGCAACTTCTTTTTTGTCTTCGCTACCACAACTTGCTATTAGTATTGCGGTTGAAAGAGATAAGATGGTATATAGTTTTTTCATTTTAATTGAGTTTATTTTTTTGTTTGCCTCGAATTCACGAATGTTTTTCTGAGCTAATTTTTATTCATATTTACTGATTACTGCTACTGCATACTGCTAACTAAACACTATTCTTTAGTTAAAAAATTAACGTACGCTAAAGCGTAATTGTACTCAAAAATGGTTTGGTAATATTCTAATTGTTTTTGTGCGTATTGGGTTTCTGCCATCAATAAATCTGATGTTTTTTCTAAACCTTCTTTAAAACGATTGGTACGAATACGAAGTGATTCTTCAGATTGATCTAAAGCTAATTTTGATAGGTCTAATTTGTTTTCGGCATCAATAAGCATTCGTTTGGCTTTATTTAATTCTAACTTACTTTTTGATACATATTGATTGTATTCTAGTTTAGATTTTTCAAACTCGGCTCTACTTTTCTGAGCTTTTCCAAAACGCTTTGATCCTTGAAAAATATCCCAACTTAATTGCGCACCAACTATGTATCCGTTGGCATCTGCTTGAAAGATTTTATCATCATACATTTCGTAACTTCCAAAAGCGTTTAAACGTGGTAAAAACGCCATTTTATCTGCTTTACTCATTGCTTCATAAGCTTTACTTGCTAACTGCATTGCTTTGATATCGCTACGATTTTCAGTAAACGTTTTTAACTCAATTGTACGCACATAAGGTGTTAATGTATCGCTTGGTTTGTAGGTTATAAATGTGTCGTCATTCATTAAAAATGATAAATAATTAGACGCATTTTGCACGTTGCTTTTAGCTTGTTGTAATTGGTTTTTTACTTCGGTAACACGCACTTCTACATTAAGTACATCTGCACGTTGTAAATACCCTTGCTCATAACTATCATCAGCTAATTTTTTGTTTGCGTTAGCAGCTTCTAAAGCTTTTTCTAAAACATCTACAGCTTTGTATGCTAATTGTAATTGCATGTAGGCTTTATCAACTTCAAAAGCAATATAATCTTCTGTGCGCTTTGTCTTTAGTGACATAGCTTCCATTTTAGATTTGGCTGCTTTACGCTGAAATATACCATCTACATTAATTAATGGTTGTTGTACTTCTAGCTTAGTTGCAAAGTTTTGTGTTGTTTCTGGATCGTTTAACAATGCTGGATTAAAATCATTGCTTGTTAAAATTTCTTGATTTAATTTAGAACCAAAAGCCATTAAAGGATTTGTTGTAGAAATACCCGTGTGACTAGCTGTAATATTTGGCAAGAAAATAGCATTGGTCTGTCTATAATCTGCTTTAGCTTGGTTAAATTCTTCTTCAGAAATTTTTATTGATGTATTGTTTTCTGAAACTTGAGTCAAAACTTCACTTTTACTTATTGGTTTTAACTCTTGAGCTTGTGTTGAGGCAGACCAAATAAATACTGATAGGATTGATAAGTTAATTAAATGTTTCATTTTTCAATTTTTACAGATACAAATGTACGTTTAGAAAACACCTATGTCAGTAACATATGTTACCTAGATAAAATGATAGCCTAATGTGACTTTTGTCACATTTAAATTAATCTCTACAATTTATTTTTGTGACATGAAAAAATGGATTTTCTTTTTTGCTGTTAGTTTAAGCGCTCTTATTATATTTAATATGCTAAGAGTCTCTTTTACTTTTATATACTACGAATTAGATCCTATTGGCTTTATTGAAGAGCTTTGCGAAAATAAAGACAAACCAGAATTACAATGTAACGGAAAGTGTCATTTAAAAAAAGTAGCTCAAACTACTGGTGACAAAAATGAGCCTGTTAAAATTGTAAATTTTGAAGAGTTACTTCTATTTAAACAAGACATTACAGGTTATAAATTACAAGCAAACTTTTATAGTTTAAAAAGGGAAAACTTTACTTATCTTAACCTTTATAACTTTAGTTATAAATCTTCCTGTTTTCATCCTCCACAAGTTTAAGTCTACATACTATTATTTTAGTTTTAATACTGTTTTTCAGTATTAAAACCACTGACTTATTACAAATTTTCAAATAAAATTATAAGATGAAAACATTTTATAGTGCATTATTATGTGCGCTAATCACAACCGTATCTATTGCTCAAATAAACCATAAAGCACAAGATACAACTACACAAAAAGTAACAACTTTAGACGAAGTTATTGTAACCGGAAATTTAAAAACAGATCCGATACATACTATTGTTACTAATAAGTATGATGAAACAATTGTTCAACCTAAAAACGTAGCCGATTTATTTAATGATATTAACGGTTTTTCTGTTATTAAAAGAGGTAATTACGCTATAGACCCAAGTTTTAGAGCTAGTCAATACGAGCAATTAAACGTGCAATATGATGGCGGAACTAAAGCAATGCACGCTTGCCCAAACCGTATGGATCCAATAACAACACATGTGATTCCTGAAGAAATTTCAAAAATTGAAATTATTAAAGGTCCGTACACCGTACGTTATGGCGCAACATTTGGCGGTATTGTAAACTTAGTCACTCAAAAACCAAATTATTTAGATAAAGGCTTTCATGGTAAAGCTTCTGCTGGATATGAAACCAACGGAAACTCGATGGTAAACATGCTTCAATTACAATATATTGAAGACAAATATGACATTGTAGGTAATGTTGGTTATAGAGATTTTGGAAGCTATGAAGACGGAAATGGTGTTGAAACTCCTTCATCTTTTAGAAGCACCGATTATGGTGTAAAGTTAGGCTATAATTTTACAGACAATCAACGTTTACAAGCGCATTGGCGTCAATCTTTTGGTCGTGATGTACAACATGCTGCGCTAATGATGGATACCGAATATGATGATAGTAGTATCCTGTCTTTAGATTATAAAATTTCTGATTTAGGTGAAACTGTTAAAAGCTTTTCCGCGAAAGCGTATTACAGCTACGTAGATCATTTAATGACAAATTTTGACAGACCTTCTTTTGCGCGTATGGCGGCAGAATCTTCTGTTGAATCTACAACTATTGGAGGAAAATTAGAATTAAACTGGCAACCAGCAAAAAACCTGACAATTTTTAGTGGTTTGGATGCTATGACCATTGCAAGAGATGGTGGAAGAACCAGAACCATAAAGTTAAACATGATGGGTATGTCACTTGCTATGCCAATGGTGTTTAACGACAAGGTTTGGCAAGATTCTTACATTAACGATTATGGTGTATTTACAGAAGCAAAATGGGCAATTAACCCAACCACAGTATTAACTGCTGGTATGCGTTATGACCTAGTAAAAAGTGATATACAAGATCCAGAAGACGACTTTGCTGCGCGTTACGATTTAGAAGAAAAAACAGATAACAATGTAAGCGGAACAGTCTCTATCAAGCGATTAGTTACAAATAATTTTACGTTAGAAGCTGCTTATGGTCGTGGCGTACGAAGTGCTAATATGATAGAGCGTTATATTAATCATTTTACTGTTGGTCAAGATCCTTATGAATATTTAGGAAACCCAAATCTAAATCCAGAAGTTAACAATCAATTTGAAATTGGTTTTAAAGGAAAAAACAATAAAAACAACTTTAATTACGCGGCTAGTTTTTACTATTCTAAATTCGAGAATTATATAGTAGCAGTTGTTGATCCAACAATTACACGCAAGTATATGCCAACTGCAATGCCACAAGAAGTAAAAGTGTTTAGAAATTTAGATAACGCTTATAAAACTGGTTTTGAAGCTATGGCGAAAGTTAACTTTTTAAATGATTTTTATTTTAAAACTGAATTGGCTTACGTGTATGCAAAAAACAATGATTTAAGTGAATCTTTACCACTTACACCGCCATTAAATAGCACGTTTTCTTTAGGTGTTAATCGTGAAAAATATTGGGCAAAAGTGCAATATAACGTCACAAGCAAACAAGAGAATATTGCAGAAAGTTTTGGAGAAACTACAACAGCTGGTTATGAAACTTTAGATGTAAAATTAGGTGTAAAACCACTCAAAAACTTAACATTAGGTATTGCAGCATTAAATATTTTTGATGAAGCCTATAATAACCACTTAAACTTTAGTTTTACTAATCAAGCTGATTTTGGAAGAACACCTATTACAGAACCAGGACGTAACTTTTCTGCTTTTGTGCAGTATCAATTTTAATAAAAACATGTCCGTTATTTATTAAAAGTTCTTGATACAATTTTTTAGTTCTGCTTCGACTACACTAAGCAAACACTAAAAATCACGTGAACTGACGCTATTTTGATTGCTAAATCATATAGAAAAAGGGCATTTTTAAAATGCCCTTTTTCAATTAAAAACCAACCAAAATCACTGACAACCACGTCAGTTTACTTTTCTTGTGCCGCCATGTCCGCCAGCTACAACAATCATTATTTTGATACTTAAATAGATGAATTTAAAAAATTGTATAATAGGATTCATCATTTTAAAACGCTGATATTTTGATATTCTTTGTGTCATAATCTTAATTTTTTTATTCAGGGATCAACCACCAAAACGGTTTCATTTTTGCTTTGTAAATAAAGGCGTAGTGTAAGGCTAATTTTAACCAATGTCCTGCTAAACCTATATCTCCAAAGGTTTTCCCTAGTTTTCTACCTTGTGTTTTTGGATATTTATTATAATCTGGTACAATTGGGTATGTGGTAATACTTACACCACTTCCTTGAGTCATACCATAACCAGCAGAAGCTATACATGCTGCTCCCATATTTCCCATTGATCCTTTATGGTGTAAAGATTCTTTACCGGATTTTATACTATCGATAATGTTATCTGCTACTAATTTTGCTGTAATACCTGATGGCATACCTGTTCTTGGTGGAGCAGGAAATATATCAGTTCCATTTTTACTTTTTCTAGGTTTAGAAATTGTATGTGGCGGCGCAAATGCAATACCTGGTGCAAAAATATTTTTATAGCTTGGGTTTTGGTACGTTTCTGGCCAATCTTGCACACTCCATTGCTCATAAGGTTTTGGTGTATAATCAGCATCTACAATCATAAAGCCTTTAAATAGCTTGTCTGTAATGTCGTTATCATTTTTATCGTAAGCTTTAAAACCGTGACCTGAAAATGCTGGAATTAACATTGCAAAATCATAAGTTTCGGTTTTGTATTCGCCATCTAAATTTTCGTAGTGCGCTATGCCATCTTCAATTTTATTTACACCTGCTCCTGTAATCCATTTTATATCTCGGTCTTCAAAAATCATTTCTATCATCTCATTAGACTTCATCGTCATGCTTCCGTAACTCATTAACATACCGTCCATACCAAAATCTCCTAATAGAAATTCATTAGATATCCAAGTAATTTCAGCCATATCACGTACTTTATGTCTACGTAACTCTTGTTCTACATTCAAAATATATTCAAATGCAGCACCTTGACAGGTTGATTTGGCATGACCAGTACCTATTAAAATTTTGGCTTTTTTACCGGCTTTCATTTGTTTAATGACTTCATTTAAGCCTTCCCAAGCATGATCTGCATGTGTGTAAGTACAAACTGAATAGATTTTGTTTTGACCAGGTATTAAACCTTCAGTCGCTTCAAAATTAAGTTTTGGACCTGTTGCGTTTATTAAATAATCGTAAGTGACTTTTTCTTGAGTTCCTTTGTTTTCACCTGTAACATATTCGGCTAAAACGTAAGGCTTCTCTTCATTTTTATCACCTTCAGGAAAAAATGAAATGGCTTTTGCTTGTTTATACCCAATACCTTTCTTTTTATATAATGGTGCTAATGGAAATAAGATTTTTTTAGATTTCATTCTACCAATTCCTACCCAAATATTAGAAGGTATCCATTGGTAATTACTGTTAGGAGATACTACTAAAACTTCGTGATCTTTAGATAGCTTTCTTCGTAAGTGTGAAGCTGCCACATGACCAGAAATTCCTGCTCCTAAAATGACAATTTTAGACATTTTGATTCAGATTATGAGTTAGTTACGATTAAAAAGTGAAGTGTATACTTTTTTAATCCTTCTGTAAAGGTAACTTTAAGCTAAAGTTTATACAGTTACTTTTGTTACATAAGATTTTTAATTTGTTTTCCTGTAACTCCAAACTGCCAACCCATTCATTATAAAGGCATATAACGCTGTTTTGATTAGTTGTGGTAAAATGTCATTTATGTTAGAGCCTTTTAGCATGACCATGCGCATTACTTCTACAAAGTATTTAATTGGGTTAAACTCCGTTATGGTTTGTGCCCATTTTGGCATACTTTCTATTGGTGTAAATAAACCACTCATTAATATAAATATAACCGTAAAAAACCAAGCAATAAACATGGCTTGTTGTTGTGTTTCGGTGAAATTTGAAATGAATAATCCAATACCTAATACTACAAAAATATAAATGGAAGTGTATAAATACATGAGTGGCAAACTACCAATCATTGGCACATTAAATATAACTTTTGCCAAGATTAAACCAATGGTTAACAAACCCATTCCTATAACCCAAAACGGAAAGAGTTTTCCGATAATAAACTGGCTTTTTTTAATTGGCGTCACGTTTATTTGCTCTAAAGTACCGATTTCTTTTTCGCGAACAATATTCATTCCAGACAGGAATAATGTAATCATAGTGACTAGTAAAACCAATATTCCAGGAACCATAAAGGTTTTATAATTTAGTGTTTCGTTATACCAAAATAAAGGAATAGTTTCAATATTTACGGGCTGAATTTGCTGGTCTGAAACCTGCATCAAATCCACTTTTAAATTTTGATTAAAACGTTGCACAATCTGTGAAACATATACATTTTCTACTCCAGCTGCAGCACCATCAATTGCGTTAATAGTAACACCTAAAGCATTGTGTTTTTCGTTTTGTAAATCGCGTTCAAAATAATTCGGAATTTCCAAAAGCACATCCACTTCTCCTTTTAGCATGGCAGCACTTGCCAATGCTTCTGAAGGAAAATCGGTTAATACGTTAAAATAAGTTGAGGCGTTAAATTTTTCTACTAAGGCTCTGGAGGTTGATGTATGGTCGTTATCGATATAACCGAATTTGATATTCTTAACTTCAAAAGTGGCAGCATTAGATAAAATGACGAGTTGTAATATTGGTAAAACAAAAATGATAGGAAGCATGCCTTTATTTCTAAAGATTTGCTTGAATTCCTTTTGTATGATGTATAGAATTGTTTTCATTACTCGAGTCTGATTTTATATTTCTTCACACTTAAACCGATGAAAAAGATGGTCATAGCAACTAAAATCAATGTTTCTTTCCATATAAATTGAATGCCAACACCTTTCAGCATAATGCCTTTTATAATGATGATAAACCATTTTGCAGGAATGATATTACTAATGATTTGCAATGGTAATGGCATGCTTGATATTGGAAAAATAAAGCCAGAAAGCAAAATAACAGGAAGCATTAATCCCATCAAGGAAATCATCATTGCTGTTTGTTGGGTTGCCGAAATGGTTGAGATTAATATACCCAAAGCCAAAGCACTAATGATAAACAATATACTTTCTAAAGCTAATAAAAACAAGCTTCCTTGTACTGGCATTTTGAAAATAAAAATGCTCAACAATACAATAACTACTGCATTGATTATGGACAGAAAAATATAAGGAAACACCTTTCCGACAATAACTTGGAATGGTTTTAATGGAGACACCAAAAGTATTTCCATAGTGCCTAATTCCTTCTCTCTTGTTATAGAAATAGAAGTCATCATTGCAGAAACTAACATCAAAATGATGGTCATAACTCCAGGAACAAACATATACACGCTTTTTAATTCGGGATTGTAAACCATTCTTGTTTGTGGAACTGTTTGATAGGTGATTGTGATTTCTTTGTTCAATTCTTTTTGATATTGAATAAGAATGGCGTTTACATAATTACTTATGGTATTTGCTGTATTTGGGTCTGTAGCATCTGTAATTATTTGAATTGTTGCTTTGTGTTCTTTGATTAGATTTTTGCTGAAATCTTTTTCGATATTTAAAACTGCTTTTACTTTTCCTTTTTTGAAAACGGTTTCAATGTCAGATTCTTTTTCAATAAATTGATTGATACTGAAATATTTTGAAGCTGAAATTTTATTGATAATTTCTTCTGTTGTTACATCTTTAGAATGGTCTAAAATGGCGATATCTACATTATTTATTTCGTTAGTAATAGCGAAACCAAACAACATAATTTGTGCTATTGGCATTCCAAAGAGTATAAACAATGAACGTCTATCTCTAAAGATGTGGTAGAATTCTTTTTTTATGAAGCCTATGAATCTTTTCATAATATATTCCCGCGGATTACGCTGATTACCGCAGATTTTTTTTGTTTTTATAGTCCGTTTACTTTTCTGTAAATGCCTTTTGTGATGTCATCGACATTGAAATTCACTAAAATGCCTAACTTCAGTTCTGAAATTTTTAAATAAGTTAGAACTTGTTTATGATGAACTTTTGCTAAAGTTTCTACTGATTTGATTTCGATTATTACCTCATTATTTATTAATAAATCTAATCTGTAACCAATTTCTAATTCAATATCATCATAAAAAATTGGTAATGCTACTTGTCTTTTTACAGATAATCCTTGTTTTTCTAATTCATACATTAAAACGGTTTCATATACAGATTCTAATAAACCAGGACCTAATTCATTAAAGACTTTAAAAATCGCTCCTCTGATGATAAAGGATAATTCTTTTTCTGTTTTTTATTCCATAATTATTTTATTTTTTTCTACCGCTGATTTCGCAAATAAGCGCAGATTTTTTAAATCTATTTTCTGCGTAAATCTGTGAAATCTGCGGGAAACATTTTCATCCTCTTGCTAGTTTTAAAAACACATCATTCATATTATCTACTTCAAACTGCGCTTTTAATTGTTTTGGAGTATCTAAAGCTTCTATTTTACCATTAACCATAATGGAAACTCGGTCGCAATATTCTGCTTCATCCATATAATGTGTGGTAACAAAAACCGTTGTTCCTTGGTTGGCTGCTTTGTAAATCATTTCCCAAAACTGACGTCTGGTAATCGGATCAACGCCTCCTGTTGGTTCATCTAAAAACACAATTTTAGGGTCGTGAATCATGGATACAGAGAATGATAGTTTTTGTTTCCAGCCTAAGGGCAATGCGCCAACGAGTTTGTTTGCTACTTTTTCTAATCCTAATTCCTCAATTAAAATTGCCGATTTTTCTTTGATTCGTTTTCTGGATAATCCATAAATACCTCCAAAAAAAGTAATATTTTCTTTCACTGTTAAATCGTCGTACAAGGCAAATTTCTGACTCATATAACCAATGCTTTTCTTGATGTCTTCAGCATGTGTAAACACATCGAAACCAGCTACATTTGCTTTTCCAGAGGTAGGATTGGAAATTCCTATCAGCATTTTCATAGCTGTGGTTTTTCCTGCTCCATTTGCGCCTAAGAAACCAAATATTTCGCCTTTTTTAACTTCAAAAGTTATAGCATTTACAGCAGTAAAATCTCCAAACATTTTGGTTAAGCCTTCTACTTGTATGACGTTGTTATTCTTCATTTTTTTTAAGCCCTCACAGGTTTTAAAAACCTGTGAGGGCTATTTTTTATTTTGCTAATTCCATAAAGGTATCCTCAATGGTTGCTACTGTTTTATCAATGTTTATGTTTGATAAATTTTTAGATTCTAAATACACTTTTAAATCTTCAGGATTAAAATCTGTTCTATTATCTGTATAATGCACAAATTCGCCAAAAGGGTACACACTATGATTGTGTTTATAAGCATTTAAACTATTAATAAGTTGGTACATATTATTTGCGCTCACGTTATAAATAGGTTTTGGATAATGTTTTACAATCGCTTCTGGTGTATCTATTTCTAAAATTTTCCCATCTTGAATCAAGGCAATTCTATCACACAAAGCGGCTTCATCCATATAAGGTGTGGATACCAAAATGGTGATGTTTTTTTGTTGTAAACGTTTTAGCATGTCCCAAAACTCTTTTCTAGAAACTGGATCAACTCCTGTGGTTGGCTCGTCTAAAAACAACACTTTGGGTTTATGGATTAAAGCACAACATAAAGCGAGTTTTTGCTTCATTCCTCCTGAAAGTTTACCAGCTCTACGAGCTTTAAAAGGTTCTATTTGCACGTAGATATCTTTGATTAACTCGTAATTTTCTTCAATGGTTGTACCGAAGATGGTAGCGAAAAATTCTAAGTTTTCTTCGACAGTTAAATCTTGATATAGCGAAAATTTTCCAGGCATGTAACCAACGCTATTTCTAATGTTTTTATAGTCTGAAACTACATTAAAACCTGCAACTGTTGCTGTACCTTCGTTTGCAATTAGCAATGTTGTTAAAATTCTGAATAGCGTAGTTTTTCCTGCGCCATCAGGACCAATTAATCCGAAAAGTTCACCTGCATTCACATCAAAAGAAATGTCTTGTAAGGCTTTTACGTTTTTGTATGATTTTGATATGTTAGAAATATGAATGCTCATTTATTCTTTAGTTAACCAAATTTCAGCAGGCATGCCTATTTTTAAGCTTCCATCGTTTATTACATCTACTTTTACAGCATAAACCAATGCGACGCGTTCTTCTTTAGTTTGAATTATTTTTGGTGTAAATTCTGCTTCCGAAGCAATCCAACTAATTTTACCATTAAAAGATTTCATTGTATCTGCATCATCAATTTTAACCGTTACTTCTTGTCCGATTTTTATATTGGCTAATTGTGTTTCGCTGATGTAAACGCGTAGTTGCATGGTGTTTAAATCGGCAATTTTATACAATGGTTTTCCAAAAGCAGTAATCTCGTTTGGTTCTGCGTATTTGGTTAAAACGGTTCCGTTTGCTGGATTTATAATTTTACTTTTTTCAATTTGGTCATCTATCTGTTTTAACTGCACGTCAATAGATTTTAGCTCGTTTACCACAGGTGCGTTTTGGATTTCAACACTTCTAATTTGTTGCTTAATAACATCTATTTCTCCGGTAACATCATCTAATTGTTTTTGTGTTCCTGCGTTGTCTTTTATTAAATTTTCTACTCGTGTTTTATTGGTGTTTGCTGTTTTTAATTTAGAATTCAACACAGCAATTTGAGATAAAACACCTTTAGATTTTGAACTAATTACAGCTTTAGAGACTTCTAATTGTTCGCGTTTTAATGTTAGCGGAATTGTATCGATATATCCTAAAAATGTATTTTTTTCGACAATTTCACCTTCATTTACGTCAAATTGCATCAATTTTCCGTTATTTTCGGCAGAAATGGTTATTTCTGTAGCTTCAAAATTTCCGTAACCATCTGCTTTTCCGTTATCATCTCCACAAGACAATAAACTGATTGCTATGATGCTAAATCCTATTATGTATTTGTAGTTTTTCATCTGAATTATTTTATTGACCTTTAATAACATTATAATTAGCTTTTGCGAGTTGTAACTGAATTTTATGTTTTACCAACGTATTTTCATCTTCATATAAATTGGTGAGTTCTGTAATGTATGCTGAAGATGTAATCACGCCATTTTTGAGTTGTGAATCTGTTGACTTGAGAACCTCTTTTCTTAAGTTGATGATTTCTAGATCTGATGCAATAAATTCTTCAATTTTATCAATTTCTTTTTGTTGTTGATTTAGTTGAATGTTTGTATTTAGTTTAAAAATTTCGGTTTCATTTTCCACAATATCTTTATTGATTGCTAAAGATTCACGTTGTTTTTTATTAGAATTCCAATCAAAAACATTCCAGTTCAATTTTACACCAACTGTATAAAAAGGTTGAAAGGAATTATCCAACATATTCAATCCAGGATTACCATAACCACCTGTTGCAAAACCTAGTAATTTAGGTGCGTTTTGCTTAGACAATACATTTTCTGAAGTTGTAATTTCTTCTTTTTTAAGTTGAAATAATTCCAATTCTGGTCTAGCTAAATCGGTTTGTAAATCGGTTTCTACTAGTGGATTTTGAAATACTACAGAATCATTTAATGGTTGACTTATTAAACTAGAAAGCGTTGCAATAAAACTTGTTTTGTTACTTTCAAGTTCTTTAAATTGTTGGCTTAATTTTAATAATTCGGCTTCCAGAACTTTATCGGACGATGGTAAAATAACACCATACTTTATTCCAGATTGTACTTCTTTCAGTTTAACTTCTAATTGTTCTTTTTTGGCGTTTAGTAACAACTCTGATTCTTGTACTAATAAAATTGAAAAATACAATTGATTGATTTGCTGTTTTAATTGATACAAACTGACTTCAACCTGCTTTTGTTTGGTTTTAAGTTGTGCCGATTTTAAATCTAATGTTGCATCAGTTGCACCTCCATTATAAATAAGTTGATTAACAGATAATGTAGCACGATATTGATCTTTGTTTAAAGGTTCTATACCAGCATTTGGAATAGGAATTTCAATCACATCAGACTGATATGTTGCTTGTGCATCTAAACTTAATTGTGGTAATTTTGATGTAGAAACCACTTCTTTATCCAATTTGTTTTGTGCATCTAATAGTTGCGTCTGTTTTGCTAAAGGATAATTCTCTGTCACTAATTGGTAACATTGCTCTAAGGTGATGCTTTGCTGTGCAACACTTGGTAGCGTGATTAAGATTGCGAAAATCACTATTAACTGTTTCATTTTATGTCGTCTTTATGGAATTAATAATAAAATTGGCAACTTCTGTTTTACGATCTTCCATTAGTAATTTATAATTTTTATCATCTGAATTTGTAAATGCCATGATTAAAGGTTTTGCCACAAAAGGGAAAATATTCAGAGCCATTATATTTATAAATAATTGTTCTGCACTAATTGGTTTTATAAGTCCTTTAGCAACGTCTTCATTTACTTGTTTTTTGAATTTTTCAATATTTGGAAAACCTTTGTCTTTTAATTTTAAAATAAAATCTTGATTTCTATTCAATTCTTGAATGATAAAATTTGGCAAATATGGATGCTTTACAATGAATGATATATAGTTAGAAGTAAAGTTTTTAATCTTGTCTTCAATAGAAGAATCATCATTTAAAATGGCGTTTAATTGAGGTGCCAATAATGAAAACGCATTGTTAAAAACCGCTTCAAACAATAGTTGTTTACTTCTATAATAATAATGAAGCATGGCTTTGTTAATTCCAGCTTTATCTGCTATTTCTTGCATTCGTGCGCCATCCATTCCTTTGGATTGAAATACGCTTTTGGCAGCTTCAAGTATCTGTTCTTCGGTATTTTCGTCTTTTGTTTTTTTCATTTTAACTATATGGTTTAACCAAGTGGTTAACAAATGTACAAAAAATAATCAAACACAACTCTGTTTGATTATTTTTAATCTATTTATTTAATAACTTGTATCATCTAACTTTACTTTTCCATTAAACGTTTTGTATAAAAACAAGAAATAAAATGCTAAAAGTGGCGCACCAATTAGTACAATAGTAAGCATGATCCCTAATGATTTTTGTGATGATGCTGCATTGTAAATAGTTACACTATATTCTGGATTTATAGTTGAAGGCAACAACACTGGATACAATTGAAAAGCTACTAACATTAATAAAAATGCCATAATTAATGACGAAAATACTAATGCATAAAAGTATTTCTTTTTAGATACTAATCTTGGCACATTGGCTACTGCTAAAAATGCTAAAATTGGTAATGCGAAAAATATAGGTTGTTCTTTAAATTTATCGGTTACACCGTGAAGATACGTTAACGTGTAAAAAGATGTAACTGCAAAACTGACAATGAAGAACACCATTCCTCTTTTTAGTAAAAAAGATAATCTATCATGCAGTTTTCCTTCTGTTTTTAAAAGAAGAAAAATAGCTCCTTGTGTCATAAAAATGGATAATGTTGTAAACCCAACCATTAATGAATATGGGTTTAAAAACGCAAAGAAAATACCACCTTTATAAATAAAGTTTTCGTGTAATTCAAAACCTTGTAATACGTTACCTAAAACAACGCCAAGTAAAAAAGCTATTAATGTATTTGATGTAAAGTAAATGATGTCCCAAGTTTTTCGCCACCATTTCATTTCTTCAGCACTTCTAAATTTTATAGCAGCAGAACGTAATACCAATAGCATTAAAAACAACATAAACGGAATATACATTGCCGATAACATTGTTGCATACATGACCGGAAAACCTGCAAACAATGCGCCGCCACCAATAATTAACCATACTTGGTTGGCATCCCAAAGTGGACCAATTGCATTTATGGCTATACGCCTACTTATATCTTTTTTTAAAAATAAATGCCATGCGCCAGCACCATAATCAAAACCTTCTAAAATAGCATAACCAGAAAACAAAAGTCCTACTACTAAATACCATAATGTTGGATAATCTATACCTAAAAATGTTTCCATAATCTTCTATTAAGTGTACTTTAAAAATTCATTTGGATTTTCAGATTCATCATAAGGACCATGCTTTATCTTCTTGTTTAATGAGTATAAAAACAGTAAAAATAAGATGGCATAAACCACAAAAAACAAAATTAATGAGAATAGAATTTGATTAGCAGATACCTCTTGAGAAAATGCTTGGCTTGTTTTTAAATGACCATAAACAACCCATGGTTGTCGTCCCATTTCGGCAGCAAACCAACCAGCTTGATTGGCTATTTGAGGCAGTAATACCGAAAATGCAAATATTTTAAGTAACCACTTTTTATCAAACAACTTACCACGCCACCATAAATAACTAGCATATAATGTTAACCCGATAAAAAACATACCTATAGAAATCATGATATGATAAAATTGAAAAACAGCGTTGACTTGCGTCGGTATTTCATCTTCAGGAAACGCATTTAAACCTGCAATAGGTTCGTTAAAATCTTGATGCACTAAAAATGATAATCCGCCAGGAATACCAATACCTGTAACAGTTTTTGAAGCTTGATCAACCCAACCAAACAAATATAAATCGGCAGCAGCAGATGGCTCGTAATGACCTTCCATAGCAGCTAATTTTGCAGGTTGATTTACTGCAACACCATCTGCAGAACTATGACCTGACACTAATTGTGTTAACGAAATTATTGTAGCTACAGATAATGCTATTTTAAAAGCTTTTTTAGAAACTTCTACATACCTTCCTTTTAATAAATAGTAAGCATGAACACTTAAAATCATAAATGCACCAGCTAAAAATGCGCCTTGCCAAACGTGAATTATACGATCTACACTAGATGGATTAAAAACCATTGCCCAAAAATCGGTTACTTCTGCTCTAGCATTTAATCCTTCTCCTACAATATGATAACCTGCTGGTGTTTGCTGCCAACTGTTAGCTACAACAATCCAAACTGCCGAAAACATTGATCCTAAAAAGACGCCTATTGTAGAAATAAAATGTACTTTAGGCGATACCCGATTCCACCCAAAAATTAAAATACCTAAAAAGGTACTTTCTAGTCCAAAAGCAAACAATCCTTCTGCTGCTAAAGCACTTCCGAAAATATCACCAACATATTTGGAATATACAGACCAGTTGGTACCAAATTCAAACTCCATTATGATTCCGGTTGCTACACCAATACCGAAGGTTATGGCGAAAATCTTTAACCAAAAACGAGTTAAAATTTCGTATTCTTTTTTACCGGTTTTAAGATATAAACCTTCAAAAATAACCATGATTAATCCAATACCAATGCTTAATGGCGGATAGATGTAATGAAAAGCAACAGTGAAGGCAAATTGAATTCGGGCTAAGATTTCTACATCCATAATTGTAAGTTTATAACAAAAATACGATACAGATTGTTGGCTATAAGTAACAAATATTACATATTTTAAACTTTAACATTTATAAATAAAAAACCAGTTAAAACACATAAATTTCAACTGGTTTTAAATACTTTTAAATATATCTACATGCTATTTAAACTCCGAAACAGCATCACTTAAATCATAGACCTTAGCGTCATTTTTAAAGTTAGAAATAATACTGCTTCCTGCTGCGCTACGGTATCCACCAGCACAATGAACAACTATTGGTTTGTCTGTTGGTATTTGATTTTCAGAATCTCTTAATTCGTTTAAAGGAATTGATATAGTGTTTTCAAAAAACTTACCTTCTTCTACTTCACTTTTATTTCTTATGTCAATAATTGTGTATTGATTTGGATTATTTTTAAAGTCTGATAAATCTATTTTTTCTGTACTTTCAAAAGATGAATCATCTAAAGTAAGAATGCCTTGCAACTGATCTTCATAACCAATTTTGGCTATACGATGTAATATTTCATCTTTATCTTCAACTGAATTTAAAACCACATAAAATGCTTCTTCTGGTTTGACGATAGATCCTAACCAAGTTTCAAACTTATCATTTTCGGTTTTTGCCATAATATTTATACTACCTTTTAGATGATTTTTTTTGAAATCGGCTTCATTTCTAACATCAATAATTAAGGCGTTGTCTTCAAAACTATCTGCTTTAAATTGAAAGTTTGCTTCTGAAATTGCCTTTTCATAATCTTTTGCGCCCACTTTATTTATATCTACGTTATATCCAAAATATGAAGGAATAAATGGTTGATCTTTTAAAATATGATTGACAAAATCGTCTTCAGATAAATTTTTAAACGCCCAATTTTCTTCACGTTCTCGACCTAAAGTACTTGATGCATCTTTACTCATATTTTTACCGCAAAGCGAACCTGCGCCGTGTGCTGGATAAACAATGGTATTGTCTGGTAAATCGTTAAATTTTGTTTGCATGGTTTGATACATACTTTTGGCTAATTCTTCGCGTTTAGCTTTCATATTTCCAGCTTTTTCACGTAAATCTGGACGACCAACATCGCCTATAAATAACGTATCGCCAGAAAACATCGCATAATCTGCGTTATTTTTTGCAATAATTGTGATACTATCTGGTGAGTGACCAGGTGTGTTTATTGCAGAAAACTGAACGCTTCCTAGGTTAAAAACATCGCCATCATCAAAAGTTTTGTGTGGATAATTAGCACCAACTAATTTACTTACAAAAATGGTTGCGCCAGTTTCTTTATGTATTTGAAAATGACTACTTACAAAATCTGCATGCGGATGCGTCTCGAAAACCGCAACGATTTTTGCATTTTCTTTTTCGGCTAATTTATAGTAAGGTTTTGGATCTCTGGAAGGATCTACAATTGCCATTTTATTATCGCTAATTATTGCATAAGAATAATGCGCTAATGGCTTGTCTTCAAATTGAGTAATATTCATTTTATTTAGTTTTGGTTTAGATGAAAATAAGATAAAAAAAATCGGTCTTAACTTGATGAAAAGACCGATATTTTAAGAGTATTTTATAGGTTTTTCTTTGCTAAATACCAGTCTACTTTTTCAAGAGAATCGTCGTTAATTCTTTCATTTAACTCGTCTAAAGTTTTTGGTGGTCCAACAATTACTTTATCACCTTTTTTCCAATCTAAAGGCATCGCTACTTTGTATTTATCCGACGTTTGAAGTGCTTCTAAAGCTCTTAAAATTTCGTCCATATTACGACCAACATTTAATGGGTAATACATTACAAGACGTATTTTTTTACTTGGATCTATAAAGAAAACCGCACGTACAGCTGCTGTTTCACTTTCGTTAGGTTGTAACATTCCGTAAAGCTTAGATACTTTCATATCTATATCTGCGATAATAGGAAAATCAAAATATACACCTGTATTTTCTCTTACGTTTTGTACCCAACCTAAATGTGCGTGTATACTGTCTATACTTAAGCCGATAAGTTCTGTGTTAAGTGCATCAAATTCTGGTTTTCTTGTTGCAAATCCGCTCATTTCTGTTGTACATACTGGAGTAAAATCTGCTGGATGAGAGAACATAACTACCCATTTATCTTTTGCAAAGTCAGAAAATTTAATTTTTCCTTTAGTAGTTACTGCTTCAAAATCTGGTGCTTGATCGCCAATTCTTGGCATTGTGTTTACTTGGTTTGCTTCTGTGTTTGTTTCCATAATATATTATATTTTAATATTTAAATTCTATTGCATAAAAATAAAACAATAGATTAATTCTATTTGAAACATTTGTTACAAAAGCTGGTTTTTTAACAGAACTTTATAAAAAAAGAGCGCAATTTCTTGCGCTCTTTAACCAAATCTAAATGAATAAAAAAAATTACTCGTTAGTATCGTCATTTTTCTTTCCACCACTCATAAACTTTATGGCAAAGCCTATAAGCGTTAAACAAACAATACCAAAAACAATTATCATTATTACGCCGTTACTCCAGCTATATAGAGATATATTTTGAGATACCATAATTGATTAGTTTAGTCTTTAATTATTACAGTGTAAAGATAGAATTGATTTATCTTAAGAAATATGACATTTATCATTAAAACAAAAAAAGCATCTGAAAACTTTCAGATGCTTAGCACTATTAATTAAGTTGATGAAATTTAAACTTCTTTCCCTTTCATCATTTTGTTCCAGTATAAATAAGGTAATCCATATTTTTTAAGCATCCAAAGTCGCCAATGCTCTTTTTCACTATTAAAAACTAGCATTTGTTTAAGTTTTGGATCTGGAATAAAGTTATTATCATAATCAAATTCGGCTAAAATCATTTTACCATATCCTGTTACTAATGGACAAGATGAATACCCATTGTATGATTTATTTCCTTTTTTACTATGCGCTATTAATTGTAAAATATTATCTGAAACTACAGGTACTTGCTTACGTATTGCTGCGCCTGTTTTTGCTGTTGGCAAAGCCGCAACATCACCTAAACCAAAAATGTTAGCATACGTATTATGTTGTAAAGTGTGTTTATCTACGTCTAGCCAACCAGCTTCATTTACTAGTGGAGAATCTTTAACAAACTTTGGCGCTGTTTGTGGTGGCGCAAGGTGAAGCATATCAAAAGGCATTTCTATAATAGACTCGCCAGACATGATTTCTCTTAGTTCGTTATCTTCATTTATTACACATTTATTTTCGCCAGTTCCAACACCTTTAAAGGTTACAATTTGGTTTTCACCATCAATTTTAATTGGCGCGTAGAATGGTTTAAAATGAATACCGTATCTACTAATTACTTGCATTAAACTTTCTCTAATTTCTTTTACTCCAAAAATAACAGAACCAGGTGTTGCAAACACAACATTAGTTTTATTTTTCAATCCGTTTTTCTTGAAATAATCTGCTGCTAAATAAGCTATTTTTTGAGGTGCTCCACCACATTTTATTGGTGTTGTTGGTTGCGTAAACACAGCATTTCCTCCTTTAAAATTCTTTAACACGTCCCAAGTATGTTTTGGATCTGTATAATTGCTACAAACTACACCTTTTCCTAAAGATTCTGTCAGACCTTCAATTAAAGTTGTGTCCATAACTAAACCAGGAGATACGATTAAAAAATCATACGTTATTGCTCCGTTTTCTTTAGTTTCAACCGTGTTTTCTTCTGGTTTAAACACTGTAGCGTAATCTTTTATCCAATCTGCACCACTAGGCATAACAGATGACATAGGACGTTTTGTTTTTTCAAAATCATATGTACCTGCACCAACTAATGTCCATGCTGGTTGGTAATAATGCCAATCTGCTGGCTCTATTATACCTATGTCTAAAGATTTGTCTTTGGAAAGTAAATTGGCAGCAGTCATGATTCCTCCTGTTCCACCTCCAATTACTAAAATTTGATAGTGAGATTTCATTATTATTTTTATTTAGTGAGTTTGTTAGTTTTCAATCTTGATAAAAATAATAGTGTTTTAAGACAAAAATTGTAACTTTTGTTACATAACCAATAGAATACTAATGTTTTAACAGCTTTAAGCGTAGTTTTTTATCAAAAACTAAAAAACAGTAGTCTCTTTTTCTATTTTATCTATTCTAAAAAATAATTCTCTACCAGCTCTTAGTTGTATTGAGTTGTGAGAATCTTCCATAATGACAATTTTAAAATACGGTTTGAAGTAATTTACGTATTCTTCTTTACAACCTCCAAAAGGTGGCTTATCTGTATTTAAAGGCGCATCAAATAACAATCCAACAACTTTACCATTTTGGCTTAGTAAGTCATAAGCTTTTGCTGCGTAAGCTGCTCTTAAATTAGGGTTTATCGCACAGAAAAAAGTTTGTTCTACAATGAGATCAAAAGTTGTATCTATATCAAAAAAGTTTTCTTGTATTAAGTGATTTTTTGGGAAGTTAGGCACTCTTTTTAAAAAATTTTCTAACGCAGTTTTTGAAACATCTACCACAAAAACATTTGTAAAACCTTGATGGTGTAAATATTCTGCTTCATGACTATTACCGCCGCCAGGAATTAAAACCTTTAAGTTTTTGTCTTCTAACTGATCAAAATAAGCTTTTAGCGGAGGCGAAACTTCACCTAAATCCCAACCTGTATCTTCATTTTTATATCTATTATCCCAAAATTCTTCAGATAAATCCATTAATCTAAATTTGTGATGATGTTAATAATTTCATTTTTTTGAAGTACTCCAGATTGACGCCAAACTTGTTTTCCGTTTTTAAAAATCATAAGTGTAGGTACGCCTCTAACCTGATATTTTGCAGCTAATGCTTGATTTTTATCTACATCAATTTTTATTATAGAAATACGGTCTTTTAAGTTGTCTTTTACTTCTTTTAAAATAGGACTCATCATTTTGCATGGTCCACACCATTCTGCAAAAAAATCTATCAAAACAGGTTTGTCTTGATTAATAATATCTGAAAACTTGCTCATACCTAAACGTTTTTAATTATCAAAAGCGATACTCCAAATACCTCTAACTTGGTCTGTTGTATAACCAATAGCTTGGTCTTCTGGATATAACAAAGTTAACTTTTTTATTATTTCGGGTTTAATATTTTCATTTGGTTTACCATGACATTGTAAACACATACTATTTGTAACGATTGGATAATACACGTGAACTTGATCTGCATCTTCTTTTACAATTGGACTAATATCTTCTTGGTTTGCCAACTGTTTTTTAAAGGTATTGATGTAATCAAGCTCAATAGAGTTTGCTTTATTATTAGGGTTTCTTGGTTTATCTGAAACTCTTTTAATATTAGCATTATGCACAACACTCATACTATCTGTTAACGGATAAGCTTGCTCATTACAAAATGCTAACGCTTCTAAAGTTCCTTTTTTTTGGATGGTTCCCATCAAGTTTTTTCCTAAAACTGCTTTTGTGGTTAATGCATATTTTAAACCACGTTCGCCGTAAGGTAAATCTTGATAGTTAACTTCTGCTTGTTGTTTGTGCATACCTTGTCCCATTCCTTTACCTTTTCCGTTACCCATGCCTTGCCCTTTGTGTTTGCCTTGTTCTTCTTTAAAATGATCTTCAAACCATTCTGGTTGATCAATATCAAAATCAAACATATATTCTGCAATTTGCTTAATATCTTCTTCTGGGAAAGATTGTTTTGGCATGACACCAAAGCGTTTTACAGCACCAAACATTTTTGCATCTTCTTTATTTGGGTTTTTAATCCAAGCTTGCATTGCAGCTACAAAATCTTCTTTTGATGTATCAGAATCTATGTAATGCTTTTTTATTGCAACCATTGGTGGCGCAATCCGATCGTCATGACTAGCAGTTGGACTATGACAAACGTAACAATGTTTTTCCATTAGCTTTTTACCTGGATGATTGTTAGCTTGTAATTGTACTTCTAATGCAGAATATTCTTTCTTTTCTGAATCTTTACAACTAAAAAAAGTGATCGCTAACACTGAAATTATAAGTAACTGTTTCATGATTATTTTGACATTTTACCCGTTGCGCAACTCACGAAAGATTTAGCTTTAGATACTAATCCGTTTTCATCTTCTATAGATGGATAACCTAAACTTCTTAGTTTTTGTTTTACCTCTATTGCATCTTCAGGATTTGGGCAATCAAAAGTGACTTTACTTTCTTCTACATCTACATTTATATTTGAAATTGCTTCAATTTCTGATAATTTAGTTGAAATGGTATTTGCACAACCACCACATTTTAGGTTTTGAACTATTATTGATGTTTTCATATTTGTTTTTATTTATAATTTAAAATTCCGCCTTCCAAATCATAGATGTCTTTAAAACCTCTTTCTGCTAATTTGTTGGCTGTTTGTCTGCTTCTATTTCCGCTTTTACAATAAATGTAAACTGGTTTTTCTTTGTCTAATTTGTCAAATTCTACATTAAATTTCCCTGAAAAAAAGTCTATATTTTTAGCGCCTTCAATATGACCTGCTTCAAATTCAGCTGGCGTACGTACATCTATTAATTGCACGTCTTTATCTTGTATTTGGGCTTTAAATTCTTCTGGAGATAATACTTTTATTGGTTTATCTTGTACTGAATTATTTCCGAATAAAAATGAAAATATTGACATAATGAGTATGTATTTCATCTATAAAAATTTCTATAAAATTACGTCAATTTGTTACTATTGTTGGTAACCTTTGTTACAAAAAAAGTGTGTGTTACAGATTTGTAACACACACTTTTAACTAACTAAAAAACTTAAAACTACTTTAATGTTGATGGACAAACATAGTCTGTTACTGGTATATCTGTTTTTTTGATAGCACCGTAACCACCACCAACATCTATTAAGTTGTGGATGCCTCTACTTTTTAAAATAGAAGCTGCTATTACAGATCTATATCCTCCTGCACAATGCACATAAAATGTTTTGTTATCAGGAAATTCTTGTAAATAATTATTTATGTAATCCAATGGTGTACTTTTTGCTCCGTCAACATGTTCGGCAGTAAACTCTCCATTTTTTCGTACATCAAATACAACGTCTTTATTATCTTCAAAACGGTTTGCGAATTCTTCTGCTGAAATTGAAGTTATAGTATCATACTCTTTACCAGAATTTTTCCAAGATTGAAAACTACCATCTAAATAACCTATTACGTTATCAAAACCAACGCGAGATAAACGTGTTACCACTTCTTCTTCTCTTCCTTCTGGAGCTACTAAAAGTATTGGCTGACTTACATCTACAATTAAAGCACCAACCCAGGGAGCAAATCCACCATCTATACCAATAAAGATTGAACGAGGAATGTGTCCTTTTACAAATTCTGATTGATGACGTACATCTAAAATAATAGCTTCAGTTTCATTTGCTGCAGCTTCAAAAGCTTCTGGTGATAAAGGGTTATTAGATTTTGTGATAACGTTATCAAAACTTTCGTAGCCAGTAATATTCATCATTACGTTTTGAGGAAAATATCCTGGTGGCTCTGATAAACCATCTAGTACTTCTTCTATAAATTCTTCTTTGGTCATATCTGCACGTAAAGCGTAATTTACTTCTTTTTGATGACCAAGTGTATCTGTAGTTTCTTTACTCATATTTTTACCACACGCAGATCCTGCACCGTGATTTGGATACACAATTAAATCGTCACTTAATGGCATAATTTTGTTACGTAAAGAATCATATAGATAACCTGCTAACTTTTCTTGAGTTAAATCTGCAACAACTTTTTGAGCCAAATCTGGACGACCAACATCACCAATAAATAATGTATCACCAGTAACAATACCATGTTCTTTACCATTTTCATCTATTAAAAGATACGTGGTGCTTTCCATAGTATGACCAGGTGTATGGATTACTTTTATCTTGTAGTTACCAACTTCAAAAATTTGTCCGTCTTCTGCTACAATAGCATCGTAATTTGGTTTGGCTGTTGGACCAAAAACAATGCTTGCTCCTGTTTTTTCTTTTAAATCTAAGTGACCAGAAACAAAATCTGCGTGAAAATGCGTTTCAAAAACATACTTGATTTTTGCATCGTCTAATTTTGCTCTATTAATATATGGCTGAACTTCGCGAAGCGGATCTATTATTGCTACTTCTCCATTGTTTTCTATGTAATACGCTGCGTGAGCTAAACAACCAGTATAAATTTGTTCTACTTTCATGTTATTTTATGTTCTGATTCAATTTTAAAAATTGATTATTAATGGGTTATAAAATTAATTGATTTGTAATTATATAGATGTAACAAAAGTTACAATTATCATTTAGTTAACTCTTTGAAAATTATATATATTCCCATAACGAGTACAAACCATCCAAATCCTTTTTTAAGTTTTGCGCCTTCAATAAATTTTGAAAGATACGTGCCGATAAATATACCAATAATAGAGATGGATGTAAAACTTAATAAAAACAACCAATCTATTTCTATATTTTGAACATCTCCAATAAATCCTATTAACGAGTTAATAGCTATGATTAATAACGAAGTTGCTACAGCATTTTTTATAGACATTCTAGCAAAAAACATTAGTGTTGGAATGATTAAAAATCCGCCACCAGCACCAACTAATCCTGTTAAGACACCTATAAATGCCGCTTGAAAAAAGAAAACCACAAAATTAAGGCTTACATCTTCTTCTATAACTTCTTTTTTACTTTTTAACATAGATATTGAAGCTAAAAGCATTAATACTGCAAATAGTAACATTATTGCAATATCTTTTGTGATTATAAAATTGTTTATTTTATAAAATTGTTCTGGTATTGCTGGCACTAAATACTTACGTGTTAAAAATACTGCTGTAAATGCAGGAACTGCAAAAACAATTGCTGTTTTAAAGTCTACTAATTTTTTTTGAATGTTTTTTAAAGCTCCAACTAAAGCAGAACTACCAACCACAAATAAAGAATATGCTGTAGCTGTAATTGGATTGATCCCTAAAAGATAGACTAATATAGGAACTGTAAGTATTGATCCGCCACCACCAATTAAGCCTAAAACAAGACCTATTAGTAATGCGCCTATGTATCCAAGTATATATTGTATTTCCATAGTTAAGAGTTAGTACTCAAAACTAATAATGATTAGCTTGTTTTTTTGTAACATTTGTTACAGGTTTATAAGTCAAGTACTTTAATATTATTTCTGTGTAGCTCTATGCGACCATTTATTTCTAGAGCTTTAAGTAGTCTTGATATTACAACCCTTGATGTATGCAAGTCTGAAGCTATTTCTTGATGTGTAACATGTATCACTTCGTTATGATTTACCATTGCTTTATCTTTAAGGTACTTAAATAGTCTTTCGTCCATTTTTAAAAAAGCAATAGTATCTATAGCTTCTAAAAGCTCGGTCATTCTGTTTTGATAGCTTTGCAACACAAAATTACGCCATGACTTATACTTGCCTAGCCACTCTTCCATTTTTTGAACTGGCACCATTATTAATCTTGCATCTGTTTCGGCTATTGCTCTTATTTCACTTTTAGAATCTCCTAAACAACACGACAATGTCATTGCACAAGTATCACCTTGTTCTATAAAGTAAAGAATAAGCTCATCTCCTTCTTTATCTTCTCTTAAAATCTTAATGGCTCCGCTAATTAATAGTGGCATAGATTTTATGTAGTCTCCTATTTCTATCAATTTAAGTCCTTCTGGAATATCTCTATAAGTACCAACATTGTTTATTTCTTGAAGTAATTCATCTTCAAATAAATAGCCATAATGCTGCTTAAGCTCTTCTATCATTTTAGAATAATTTTTCTACGTAAAGTTATGTATTTTAAGTAATATTAAGTTTAAGTTTGCTAAAATTTAATACCTGTTTATGCTAAAAGCTATTTTATTTGATATGGATGGTGTTATTGTAGATACTGAGCCTTTACACTACAAAGCTTACCATAAAATGTTTGAGGATTACAAGATTGTTGTAGATAAAGATTTGTACGAAAGTTTTACAGGTCAATCTACTAAAAACGTGTGTACTAGATTAGTTAATCATTTTAGTTTAGAGGCACATCCTAAAGATTTAGAATTATGTAAACGCAGTCATTTTAATAGTCTTTTTGAAACTGATGAAAGCCTACAATTATTAGATGGTGTTTATGATATAATTGTTGATTATTATAACAATGGTTTAACTTTAGTTTTAGCATCTTCTGCATCAAATAGCACTATTGAAAAAGTATTTACACGATTTAAATTAGATTCATTTTTTAAGGCAAAAATTAGCGGCGCTACTTTAAAAGCATCAAAACCACATCCAGAAATTTTTGAAAAAGCAGCACAATTAGCCAATACAAAACAATCTGAATGTATTGTAATTGAAGACTCTACAAACGGCATAGAAGCTGCAAAATCTGCTGGTAGTTACTGTATTGGTTATGATAGTTTACACTCTAAAAACCAAGACTATTCTAAAGCCGATTTAGTAATAACTTCTTTTAAACAAATACCTTATCAAAAAATAAAGTCACTTATTTAATTTTTCGGCTTATGACGGATGTCATATTTTAAACTGTTTTTCCGCACTAATTTTGACCTATAAAAAATTAGTTATGTGCTTTTCATTAGTAAATAAATACAATGTAGCAGGACCTAGATACACAAGTTATCCTACGGTTCCTTATTGGAATACAGAAGCATTTTCATTAAATCAATGGAAAGAAAGCCTTATTAAAGCTTTTAATGAAAGTAATCAAGAAGAAGGTATAAGCCTATACATTCATCTACCTTTTTGTGAAAGTTTATGTACTTTCTGCGGATGCAATAAGCGTATAACCAAACGTCACGAAGTAGAATCGCCATATATTAAAGCTGTTTTAAAAGAATGGGATTTATACTGCGAATTGTTTGATGAAAAACCAATTATTAAAGAACTTCATTTAGGTGGCGGAACACCAACATTTTTTTCACCAGAAAATTTAACCCTTTTAATTAATGGTCTTAAAGCAAAAGCAGAACTTGCTGATGAGTATGAATTTAGTTTTGAAGGTCATCCAAATAACACCACAAAAGAACATTTACAAACCTTATACAATTTAGGATTTAGACGTGTTAGTTTTGGTGTACAAGATTATAATCCTACTGTGCAAAAGGCAATACACCGTATTCAACCTTTTGAAAACGTAAAACGCGTAACAGAACAAGCTAGAGAAATTGGTTATACCTCTGTCGGACATGATATTATTTTTGGTTTACCTTTTCAAACAGAAGCGCACGTAGAAGAAACCATAAAAAAAACAAAAGCACTATTACCAGACCGTATTGCATTTTACAGTTATGCGCATGTCCCATGGATTAAAGGAAACGGACAACGCGGATTTAAAGACAGCGACTTACCAAAAGCAGATAGCAAACAAAACCAATACCAATTAGGTAAAAAACTGTTGGCAGATGCTGGTTACTATGATATTGGTATGGATCATTTTGCTTTACAAACAGACAGTTTATATAAAGCCAGTAAAAATGAAACAATGCACCGTAACTTTATGGGTTACACTGCATCAAAAACCAAAGCGATGATTGGTTTAGGTGTATCTTCAATAAGCGATAGTTGGTACGCATTTGCTCAAAATGTAAAAAATTTAGAAGATTATTATCAGCTTTTAGATGAAGATATAATTCCTGTATTTAGAGGTCATATTCTTACCAAAGAAGATCTAATTATTAGACAACACATTTTAAATTTAATGTGTCATTTTAAAACAGAATGGATGGCAAATGGCTTGTATTTTGATGAAATACCAGAGATTTTAATCAAATTACAAGAAATGCAAGATGATGACTTAGTACATATAGAATTAAACCAAATCTTTGTAACAGAAAAAGGAAAACCTTTTGTTAGAAATATTTGCATGGCTTTTGACATGTTGTTACAACGAAATAAGCCAGAAACACAACTTTTTTCTATGACTATTTAGCCATTTTTCTAACATAAATAAAAAATAGCTTTAACTTTACGTGAATATTGAAATAAACAAACCTTATAAATAACTCTTAAAAAACAAACCGATGAAAAAAATAATCGTCCCAGTAGATTTTTCCGAACATTCAAATTATGCTTTACAAGCTGCAGCACAATTAGCAAAAAAATATGATGCAGAAATTTTAGCATTACACATGTTAGAAATCTCTGAAACTATATTAACAAAAGGAGAAACAGCTTTACAAGACGAAACTGTTTTCTTCATAAAACTTGCAGAAAAGAAGTTTAATGAGTTTTTAGAGCAAGACTTTTTAGAAGGTATTAGTGTAACACCAATTGTTAAACACTTTAAAGTATTTAGCGAAGTAAATGATGTTGCTAAAGAACAAAATGCAGACATGATTGTAATGGGATCTCATGGTAGTAGCGGTATTAAAGAAATATTTGTAGGATCTAACACAGAAAAAGTTGTTAGACATGCAGATATACCTGTATTAGTTGTTAAAAACCAACCTGCTACTTTAAGTTTTGATAATGTGGTATTTGCTTCAGATTTTACAGAAAAAAGTGTAACACCTTATTTAAACGCTACTCAGTTATTTAAAAGCTTAGGTTCTAAGTTACATTTATTATATGTAAATACACCAGGAGACAACTTTAAAAGCTCTCAAGAAATTGAGCAAACTGTTGCCGACTTTTTAAAGA
This sequence comes from Mesoflavibacter sp. CH_XMU1404-2, assembly GCF_037029465.1. Taxonomy (NCBI): domain Bacteria; kingdom Pseudomonadati; phylum Bacteroidota; class Flavobacteriia; order Flavobacteriales; family Flavobacteriaceae; genus Mesoflavibacter; species Mesoflavibacter sp. CH_XMU1404-2. The sequence goes on from NZ_JAYMEM010000029.1 coordinate 96,019, forward strand.
AAGCAGATGGTGATTTAAGTCAATTAGACAAAGTAAAGTACGTAGCAGATTACACAGTAGAAAAAGGTGTTTTAAACTTTGCTAACGTTTCTGGTGCAGATGCAATAGCTGTAGCAACACATGGTCGTACAGGATTTACACATTTCTTATCTGGAAGTATTTCAGAAGATATTGCAAATCATGCTTCATTACCAGTTATTACTTTTAAAATCAAGTAATTATATTTTAAATACATTTAAAAAGCCAGCTTTTTATGCTGGCTTTTTTATTTCCTAACAGTTGTCATATTTTGTTAGAATAATTTCAACTAATTTTAAGTAAATCAAAAACTTAAGGTTATGAAACATATTTTAGTTCCTGTAGATTTTTCAGATAATTCTTGGACTGGACTTGTATATGCAGTAAAGTTATATAAACATGAATTGTGTACTTTTTATTTGTTACACACAGAAGTTTTGGATCCAGAAATACTAGCTTCTCTTAACGAAGTTTATATAGAAAACGTTTTAAAATTAGGTAACGACCAACTAAAACTTTTTAAAGAGCAAATTGAAACTAGTGATCATAATGCTAATCATGAGTTTAAAACTATTATCAAGTTTCAACCGTTAACTCTAGCTGTAAAAGAAGCTGTAAAAGAGTTTTCTATAGATTTAGTTGTTATGTGTACAAAAGGTACAAAAGATAATCTTACTACATTTTTTAGCACTAATAGTGTTAATGTAGTGCATAAAAGATTGTCATGTCCTGTACTAATTATACCAGATAATTATGATTACAAACCAATACAACAAATCGCTTTTTCTACAGATTTAAACCGTTTTTATACTACAAAAGAACTCACAATTATCAACGATGTTGCTTATGATAACAATGCAGCACTAAGAGTTATGCATATTGAAACTGGCTCATCCCTAACTAATATCCAAGAATATAACTTATCTGTTCTAAAAAAGAGTTTACAAGGTTTTGAAACTCATTACCATAGCGTACCAAGTTTTGATAAAAAAGCTGAAGTCATCAATACATTCATTAAAGATTTAAGCATTGGTTTACTAGTCATGGTTAACTATAAACACAGCATTTTTGAAAAAATAATAAATGAACCTGTGATTAAAAAAATTGGTTTTAATCCGCAAATACCATTTTTAGTTATCCCAAATCACAACAGTGATAACTAAGCTTTACATGATAATTATCATAGTTATTACAAGCTATTAGACGTACTTTTAATTATATAATTATTAACCCAAAATTTAATAAGATGAAAACTAATAAAGGAACAATCGTAGAATGGTACAGTGCAGAACGTATGCACGAAATGTCTAAAAACTGGTTATCAGATTTAAATTTTATAAAAGACGAACAAGTTTTTTTAGAAGAATTAATTACTAATTACACTCAAAAAATATTAGAAGACGAATCTTTAACCAGAGCTCAAACTGCTACAACTGCTTTATACAGAACCAAAAGAGGTTGCGAAAAACTAATAAATCAAATCGTACAACACGAAAATGATTTAAGATTAATGGTAGATGGTAAAGATGAAATTGAAAAAGAAACCAAATACAAAGAAGAACACAGAGAAATTACTGGTGTAATAAGTTCATTTTACCACGATTATAAAGCTGTAAAATTTGAAATTTTTGAACTGATAAAAGACATTATCAAAATTGATAAAATGGCTCACCTTATCAAATAAAACACATGAAATATCTGTTTTCAATATTATCTCTAATCTTTTTATATACCTGCGAAAACACAACGCAGCTTGTAGACTATTGGAAAAATCCAACAATTCAAAACTATACACCAAATAAAGTTTTGATAATTGGTATGACCAAAAACCAAGAAGCAAAAGAAGAGTTTGAAAACGAATTTGAAACACAATTACAATTACTAGGTATTGATGCAGATAAAAGTCAAGTGGTTTTAGGTAAAGACTTTTTAAACAGAAAATACACTCAAGCTGAAATTAAAAAATTTGAAGATTCTTTAATAAAATTAAACTATGACACCGTAATTTTTTCAAGAATTATTGGTGTAAAAAACAAGATTAAATACTCTGACCAATATTATAAAGACCACACAAAACAAGAGAATTTTAAAGAAGAATTTATAGCTTATCAAGATCAATATTATAATCCTTCATATTACGAAAACTACAATGTTTATAATGCCGAAACTAGCGTTTACTGTTTATGTCCTGACAAAGACAGAAACCTAATCTGGAAAGGTTATATAGATATTATTGATCCAACTAGCATAAAAGAAAGCGTAAAAGATTACATTAAAATGGTTATATTGGTATTAGAGGAAGAAACAATAATACCAACACCTCAATAATCATGTTATCAAAATACTTTGGTGTTTTTTTATTTTTGGTCCTACTTGCCGAAATTTTAGGTACAGTTGGAGGTTTTGGCTCGTCTGTGTTTTTTGTTCCGGTTGCTAATTTCTTTTTAGATTTTCAGACTGTTTTGGGTCTTACTGCGCTATTTCATTTATCTAGCAACCTGGTTAAAATAGCTTTTTTCAAAAAAGGAATTGATAAACAAATCATTTTGTATTTAGGTATTCCTGCTGTTGTTTTTGTTATTATTGGTGCTTACGTAAGTCAGTTTTTCAACACCAAATTACTCACTTATTTTTTAGGTGGATTTTTAATTGTACTTAGTCTTATCTTTTTAATTTTTAAAAAATTAATCATAAAAGCATCTAATAAAAATGCCATTTTAGGAGGTGTTTTATCTGGTTTTAGCGCAGGTTTATTAGGTACTGGCGGAGCAATAAGAGGCATAACTCTTTCTGCGTTTAAAATGAATAAAGAAAAATTTATTGCTACGTCTGCAATTATAGATCTAGGCGTAGATTTAAGCAGAAGTGTTGTATATTACAACAATGGTTACATACAAAAAGACATTTTATACCTCATCCCTATTCTATTGGTAATTAGTATTATTGGGACTTACATTGGTAAAAAAATCCTAAACAAAATATCTCAAGATCAATTTAGAAGTTTTGTACTAATACTAATCTTAATTATTGGTATCTCTAGCTTTGTAAGTCTTTGGTTTTAATCGTGAAGAATAAACAAAGGTATTTTTGCTACTTTACTATGCTTTGTAATTGGTGATCCTTTAAAAAGTCTTTCAAAAAAAGTAGTTTGCTGTATAATAAACACCTCAAAATCTATAGTATTTGTTTGCACATAAGTATCTACAACATAGTGTAATGGCACATTAGTAATATTGAAATAGCTATAGTTTTCTTCTGAAAAGTTTGAATTTAAAACCTCAACATCTGCTTCTTTAAAGCTATCATTTTCAGTTTCTATAACTCTAAGAACATGAAATTTAGTTTCTTTATTATGTAAAAGACTAGAAATTAAGCTTAATCGTGTTTTATTTAAATGATCTTTTTCATCTAAAGGAATTAAAACTTCGTTAGGTGTTTCAAACTTAAAATCCTTTGGAATAACAAGTGTTGGACATTTAACTTTTCTAATTACATTAAGTGTATGACTACCAAAAACAACCTCATCTGCACCTGTCACACCGTTAGTTCCCATAACGATTAGGTCTATATTTTGAAGCTGTATTAACTGATTGATTGCATCTGTAAACACATCGTAATCTACATGAGAGTTTATAGTATGCTTATCGTTTTTATATGACGTTTTTAAACTGTTTACAAGGTCTTCTAAATCTTCTTGTGGCGACTTTACGATACTTGCATACAAATTATCTGTGCTACTTGTCATCAAATCTGCAGACGTAAATGCAGATGCTTTATGCACATAAACTAAATGAAACGTTGTTTCATTATTTTCAAATAACTGTAAAGCATAATGAATCGCGTTTTTTGAAGCTTCAGAAAAATCAGTAAGTAACAGAATGTTTTTCATATAAAATAGATTGGTTTTGAGATTTCAATTCAGCATGAAATTCAAAAAATAAAGATAAGAAGAAATTAGTGACAATTAATAGCGCCTTCTACCATTTCTATAACAGGAGCTGGAGAAATATAAGGAATACCAAGACCTAAACCTCTTAAAATAAATAGCGCACCAATAATCACAACAAAAACAGGTATTGCCTTTTGGATGCGTTGTTTGGCTTGTACATTTAAAAATTTACCTAAATAAATAGCGCTAGTCATTAAGGGTATTGTGCCTAATCCAAAAAAGAACATATATAAACTACCTTGCCAAGATGTACCAGTTGCTATTGCTCCAAAAACTGCCATATAAACTAATCCGCAAGGTAAAAACCCGTTTAAAAAACCAATGGTTAAAAAAGTATCTGCGGTTTTCTTTTTTAAAGCTTCACCCATTTGTTTTTTTACAAAAGCTACCACTTTGTAAATAGGTTTTACTACAAAGTTTTGTCCTATTTTTTTATACGGAAACACAACAACAACTATCATTAAAACGCCAATAATGATAGAAAGTCGTTGCTGTAAACCAAAAACATATAAGCTTTTACCAATTAAACCGAAGATTAAACCAATAATACTATAAGCTAGTAAACGACCAATGTGATAAGCTGTAATTTGAGATATTTTTTTAAAAGAATTACTTCTATCAACAGGCAACATAAAGGCAATAGGACCGCACATTCCTACGCAGTGAAAACTTCCTAATAAACCAAATATGATAGCCGTAAGTAGCATTTTAATATAAAATTTCTTCTTTATAAAGGTAGTTGTTACCTTTGTAATTCCAATCTATTTTAATGTTCCAACGACCATCTAACAAACGTTTGTCAGGTATGAGCAAATTGTGGTTAGACAGAGAAATTGTGGTTTCAAAGTCCAATTGTTTATTAGATGGTCTATATAGGAACACTTTACCTGAAATATTTCTTGGCTCTAAATTTTCAGGAAAACTGATTAGCATGCCTTCTTCTGTTTTTCGCCACTTCAAGTTAGCAGACAGTGTTTTGGCATTTTTTTCTTTATCTATATCGTTTTGGTATTTTAATTCTTGTTTATAGTAATCTTCTGTAACTAAATCATGATCTAACTTCTTGTCAGTATTCATATTGATAACAAAGTACATTATAAAGCTAATAAAGCCAATAAATGCAATTACAATTCCGGTTCCCCAATTAAGTTTCATATCTCTAATATTTTTATGGCATTACCTTACGCAAGCTTCAGGTCAGGCTTTCGGTAGTCGCGCTTTACAAGGCGCTCCAACAATACCTCAATCCTTAATGCAAGGTATACTTGCCATTATTTTTTTATTCTTTCAATGTTTATTTTTTAGAAACTTCTAGGACCTAAAAAGTTAACCTTAGTTGTTTCTATTAATTTGTCTTTGCTAAAAATTTCAATAGTTAATTCGGTCTTATCACCTTTTAATAAACTTTGGTCAAGCTCTATAAATAAAGTTCCTTCTTCTAAACCTTGTTTAGGCACTGTTACTGTATTTTCTGTAGATACTAGTTTTACTGTACCTTTATAATCTTTTAATTTAAAGCTAACGTCTTCAACTGGTTCTGTTGTTTTATTTACCAATTTATAGGTAAATACGTTACTTATTATATTGTTTTCTTTATGCTCGTATAACTGTCCTGGTAACCTTAATACGCGTGCTTCAAGTTCGTTTCTTAATTGAAGCATTGCAATTAAAACACCTATTAAAACTGTTAATACTACAATATAACCTTTAAGCCTTGCTGTAAGCTTAAATGGCTCTTTGTCTTCAATATTATCTTCGCTTGCATACCTAATAAGTCCTGTTGGTAAGCCAACTTTTTCCATTATTGTATCACACTCGTCAATACAAGCTGTACAGTTAACGCATTCTAATTGTGTACCGTTTCTAATATCAATACCTGTAGGACAAACATGTACACATTGAAAACAATCAATACAATCTCCATGTCCTAAAGCTTCTCTGTCTTCATCCTTACGCCATTTTTTGCGTCCATTTTCGCCTTCTCCACGTTTATGGTCATAGGCTACAACAATAGATTTAGTGTCTAAAAGCACACCTTGTAAACGACCGTAAGGACAAGCAATGATACATACCTGCTCTCTAAACCAAGAGAAAACAAAGTAGAAAATACCTGTAAATATTAGTAACGGAATTAATGTACCTAAATGTGCTAACGGACCTTCTTTTATATATCCTAAAAGCTTATCACTACCAATTAAATAAGCTAAAAAGATATTGGCAATTAAAAATGAAATAATTACAAAAATAGTGTGTTTAAGAACTCTTTTTCTTATTTTTTCGCTAGTCCATCCAGATTTTTTAAGTCTTAATTGTTTTCCTCTATCACCATCAATCCAATATTCTATACGTCTAAAAACCATTTCCATAAAAATGGTTTGCGGACAAATCCAACCACAAAAAATACGACCAAAAGCTACAGTAAATAGAGTAATAAAAATTACACCTATAATCATTGAGATTACAAACAGGTGAAAATCTTGAGGCCAAAACGGAAAGCCGAAAATGTTGAAACGACGCTCCAAAACATTGAACATTAAAAACTGATTGCCATTTATTTTAATAAACGGTGCTGTAAATAAGAAGGCTAGCAAAAAGTAACTTACGTACTTTCTGTAATCATAAAACTTACCGCTTGGTTTTTTTGGAAAAATCCAAGCGCGTTTTCCTTCTTCGTTTATTGTTGCAATCGAGTCTCTAAAACTCTCGTTGTTTGGAGCTTCCATTTTAACTTATTATTAATCGTTATTTTCTGCTGGAGTAGATGTTTCTACTTCAATAACTTCTGTTTCTATAACTTCTTCTGGCACTTCTACATTATCAACACCTTCTGGTTTCCAAATATCTCCTTCTGGTTCTTTTGGATTTGCTGGTGTTGTACCTTCTAAAGACAATACATAACTAGCTACTTGCGCCATTTCTATTGGTTTTAAATCGTTTTTCCAAGAAATCATTCCTTTTCCAGATCGTCCACCTTCTGAAATGGTATGGAATACATTTTTAATTCCACCTCCTAAAATCCAGTAGTTATCTGTTAGGTTTGGACCAATTCCTCCTCCACCATCTGCCATGTGACAAGCTACACAGTTAGCATTAAAGATTGATTGACCAGCTTTTAAATCGGCAGCATCTGTTAATAGAGTTACCGTATTAACATCGACTAAGTTTTTAGCTGTTTTCTTATACTCTTCTATTTCAATTTTAGCTTGTGCATATTCTTTTTCTAATTCTTCTGCTGCAAAATCTGCTGTTCCAATAACATGAAATCTTACTAAGTAAACTGCTGCAAATACAATTGAAATATAGAATGACCATACCCACCAAGGTGGTAAGTTATTATCTAACTCTTTAATACCATCGTAATTGTGGTCTAGGATAATTTCATGTTCTTCCTCAATTGGTTTTTGTTTACCTTTTAATTTATCGTAAATGTTATTTAAGGCTTTAAATTGAGGCGTTTTTGTTTTACTAGCTAAGTAACGTTCTTTACCAGCTTCATCTAAACTTTGGAAAAGCACGTTTTCTATAGAACCTACTATTCCTTCTATTGCTATAAGTACTAATAAAATTAATAGTAAGAACAGCATGATAACAGGATACTTTAAAAAAGCTGGCTCGTCTCCTGAATCCACGAAATACTCGATTAATCCGAATATTGTGAAGAATATTACAGGAACTCTTACATATGATGGGAATAAATTTCTCATGATTCTGATTCGTTTTGGTTGTCTAATTCTAACGGTATATTACTTACTTTAGAGATGTAGTCTTTTTTGGCGGTGATTACCCACCAAAAAAGAACTACAAAAAATCCAAAGAATATAAGAAGTGATAATATTGGGTATATCTCTACACCTGCTATTGTCTCTAAATGATTTTTTACAAATTTCAACATGACGTATTAGTTTTGAGCTGTTGTTTCTTCTGTTTGTTCTACTTTAATATCTGTACCCAAACGTTGCAAGTATGCTATTAAAGCTACAATCTCTCTGTTTTTCATTTCTACAAAGTCTGCACCAGCATTTTTCTTACTTGCTTCGTAAGCAGAAGCAAAATCTGGATCGCTGTAAAGGTTTTTTTCTATTTGAGTACCTTGTTCAGTCATTTGAGCTTGAGCATTTGCAATATCTTCGTCCGTGTAAGGCACACCTAAAGATACCATTGCACGCATTTTAGCTTCGGTTTGAGATTTATCAAGCTCGTTATCAATTAACCATTTATAGGCTGGCATGATTGATCCTGATGATGTACTTTGTGGATCATACATATGGTTGAAGTGCCAGTTATCATTATACTTTCCTCCTAATCTATGTAAATCTGGACCTGTACGCTTACTTCCCCAAAGAAATGGATGATCGTAAACAAATTCTCCTGCTTTACTATACTCACCGTAACGCTCAACTTCACTTCTAAATGGGCGTACCATTTGAGAGTGGCAACCTACACAACCTTCACGTATATAAATATCTCTACCTTCTAACTCTAACGGTGTATAAGGCTCTACACTACTAATAGTTGGAACATTAGATTTTACCATTATTGTCGGTACAATTTGAATAATACCACCAATTAAAATTGCGATAGTAGCATAAATAGTTAATCTAATTGGTTTACGTTCTAACCAAGTGTGCCAACCTTCTCCAGCTACACGTTTTTTAGATACACGTTGCAATGCTGCTGCTTCAGCAAGTTCGTCTTCAACTTTACTACCTTTAGCAATAGTAACAACAATGTTGTATACTAAGATTAACATTCCTGTAAGGTATAACGTACCTCCTATGGCACGCATCCAGTACATTGGGATAATTTCTGAAACAGTTTCTAAGAAGTTACCATACACTAACGTACCATCTGGATTAAATTGTTTCCACATACTAGCTTGAGTAAATCCAGCAACATACATTGGTAACGCATACATTATAATACCTAAGGTACCAATCCAGAAATGTAAATTAGCTAATCCTACCGAATGTAATTTAGTTTTAAATAACTTTGGTACTAAATAATAAATCATACCAAAGGTTAAGAAACCATTCCATGCTAAAGCACCAACGTGGACGTGAGCAATAATCCAATCTGTAAAGTGAGCAATTGCATTTACATTTTTAAGAGAAAGCATTGGTCCTTCAAATGTAGCCATACCGTAACCCGTAATAGCAACTACCATAAATTTAAGCACTGGATCTACACGAACTTTATCCCAAGCACCACGAAGTGTTAATAATCCATTAATCATTCCTCCCCAAGAAGGCATTAATAACATTACAGAGAATGTTGTTCCTAAACTTTGAGCCCATTCTGGTAAAGCGGTATATAATAAATGGTGTGGACCAGCCCATATATAAATAAATATTAAAGACCAGAAATGTATAATTGATAATCTATAAGAATATACAGGTCTATTGGCTGCTTTTGGCACAAAATAGTACATTAAACCTAAAAATGGTGTTGTTAAGAAAAATGCTACCGCATTATGACCATACCACCATTGTACCAATGCATCTTGTACACCTGCATAAACTGAGTAACTCTTAAATGCACTAACAGGTAATTCTAAACTGTTAAATATATGTAATACTGCAACAGTAACAAACGTTGCTATGTAAAACCAAATTGCAACGTATAAGTGACGTTGACGACGTTTTAACATAGTACCAATTAAATTAACTCCAAATGCAACCCATATAAGTGCTATTGCAATATCAATTGGCCATTCTAACTCTGCATATTCTTTTGATGTTGAAAACCCTAAAGGCAAAGTAATTGCAGCACCGACAATAATTAACTGCCATCCCCAAAAGTTTATGTTACTTAGTAAATCGCTAAACATTCTGGCTTTTAATAATCTTTGCGAAGAGTAATAAACACCTGCAAAAATTGCGTTACCCACAAATGCGAAGATAACGGCATTGGTATGTAATGGTCTTAAACGACCAAAACTTAACCATGAAATCCCATCTGTCATATTTGGGAATAAAAACATGAAAGCTAAAATTAGTCCTACTAGCATACCAACTACTCCCCAGAGCATTGTTGCATAGAGAAACTTTTTAACAATCTTGTTATCGTAATAAAATTGTTGCATTTCCATAATAATTGTGATTAGTCTTTGTTGTTTTTAGTTATTGTTTTGTTTGTTTTTATAAGTTCGTCTTCAAAAAGCATTCTTACAGATGGTGTATAACCATCGTCAAATTGCCCGTTTCTTACAGCCATAATAAAGGCTACAAAGAAAATTACAGCTACAATAATGCTTACCGTTAATAATATATATATAACACTCATACCTAATTAGAAGTTATGTTTCAAAATTACTTTAGATGTCTTGTTTAAAAGATGATATTTATCATGTTTAAAATTATTTTAGTTTTCGGCCAATCCAGTTTGTAGCTATTGTTGTGAAAATCACAATACTTATAGAACTTAAAGGCATCAATATTGCTGCAATTACTGGCGCTAATTGTCCTGTAACAGCAAAATATAATCCTATAACATTGTAAAAGAATGACAGTAAAAAGCTCCATTTTATAATTTTTAATGCACTTTTTGAAGCCTTGATATAACTATACAAGTGATTAAACTTAGAAGCATCCAAAATAGCATCGCAAGCCGGAGAAAACACATTTATATTTTCTGAAATCACAACACCAACATCACTTTGTGCTAATGCACCAGCATCATTCAATCCATCACCAACCATAAGTACTTTTGCACCCTCAGTTTGATGGTATTTTATGTATTCTAACTTATCGTCTGGTTTTTGATTAAAAAGCAGCTTGGTTTTTGATGGCAGTAGTTTTTTAAGATTTTCCATTTCACCTGAATTATCCCCAGAAAGTATCGCTAAGTCGTAATCTTTTTTTAGCTTATTAAATAGTTTAGACAATCCTTTACGATAGCTATTATAAAAGGTGAATTTTCCTTTATAAATACTATTAGAACTTACGTGAACAGCTGTATTTAAAACCTCTGTTTCTGTTTGATAACCTACAAATTTTGCAGATCCTATTTTTATGTTTTTTGAAGCATGAGAAGCTTCTATACCTTGTCCTAAATGTTCTTTATAAGTATCTAAAGTAATAATATTATGCTCGTCTAAAATATCATAAAGACTTCTACTTAAAGGATGATTAGATCCTCTTAATGTATTTTTTAGTAAGATTTCTTCTTCAGTAGTAAGTGGCAAACCTTCATATTTTGCTTCACTTTTTTTGTTTGAAGTAATGGTTCCTGTTTTATCAAAAATAATCGTGTTTATATGCGATAATTGTTCTATTACCGAGGCATTTTTTAAATAGAATTTCTTTTTACCAAAAATACGCAACAAGTTTCCGAAAGTAAATGGAGCAGATAACGCTATAGCACAAGGACAAGCAATGATTAAAACAGCAGTAAACACATTCATCGCTTTAGAAGAGTCTGCATAAAGCCAATATGCAGTTGCAACAAAAGCTATACTTAAAATAATGATTGTAAAACGCTTACTTATAGCGTTTGTTAGCGTTGTAAAACCATCTTCTTTATTTTTATTAAAGACATCATTACTCCATAATTGCGTTAAATAACTTTGCTCTACAGACTTTATGGCCTCCATTTCTATAACTCCAGATGTTTGTTTTCCACCTGCAAATAATTTATCTCCAGATGCTTTTTTTACAGGTTCAGACTCGCCAGTTACAAAGCTGTAATCAATTTTTGCGCTACCATTTATTAAAATACCATCTACGGGAATTAACTCTTGATTTCTTATTAATAATCGGTCACCTTTTTCAATATCATAAACTTGAACTGGCACTTCTTCATTATTAATAATTTTTGTGACCGCAATTGGAAAATACGATTTATAGTCACGCTCAAAAGATAAAAATGAATAGGTTTTTTGCTGAAAGAATTTACCAAGTAATAAGAAAAAAATCAACCCTGTTAAGCTGTCAAAAAATCCTGATCCGTAGTTGAAAATAATTTCTATCGTACTTCTTAAAAACAATACTATTGCACCTAAAGCAATCGGTATATCAATATTTAAAATCTTGGTTTTAATAGCTTTATACGCCGAAATAAAATAATCTTGTGCCGCATAAAACACAACAGGTAAAGAATACGCAAACATCAACCATCTAAAGAGATGTTTGTATTTTTCTAGCCAATACTCGTCTACCTCAAAATACTCAGGAAACGATAAAAACATTACGTTACCAAACGCAAAACCAGCAACACCAAGCTTGTATATTAAGCTTCGGTTAACGTTTTCTTTTCCTGTTTTATAATCGTCTAAACTAATGTACGGCTCATAACCTACAGAGCTAAGAAGCAAGACAAGTTCCTTTAAACTAAACGTTTCTGTATTATACGTTGCTCGTACAGTTTTTTTTCCAAAATTGACTTGAGATTGAGAAATAGCAGGATTTAATTTGTTTAAATTTTCTAAAATCCAAATACAAGAACTACAATGGATATGCGGAATGTAAAGCGTAACAATTTGTGTTTTGCCATCGTCAAACTCTACTAATTTTTCGATAATTTTTTCTTGTGAAAGAAAATCGTACTTACCTTCTATCTCTTTAGGAACAGCTCCTGGCGAAGCTTGAAGGTCATAGTAACATGTTAAATCGCTTTCCGAAAGGATTTCGTAAACCGTCTTACAACCATTACAACAAAACACTTTTTCTTCTTTTGTTGTTTTAGTGTCAGAACATGCATCACCACAATGATAACATACTTTTGCGTCCATAATTTGCTCATTTTACCTGTAACAAAGGTTACAATTTCCTTCCTTTAAATTTATGATATTTGTCATAATATACATATTTTTGAATTGAAAGAATATTTTATTAGGTATGAGCAAATGTGAGCAGTGTATTGTTAGGCAATTTAATAGTTTAAAAACTCTAACAAAAGATGAGTTAATGCGTGTATCTGCGTGTAAAACAACGCAGGTAATTAAGAAAGGTGACACCATTTTTGAAGAAGGTGACACGCTAAACGGTATTTATTGCATTAGAGATGGTGTGTGCAAAATGACTAAATTAAGTGAGAATGGTAAAGACCAAGTTGTAAAACTTGCACTTAAAGGCGGAATGATTGGTCAACGCTCTTTAGTTAGTGGAGAACCATCTAACCTTACTGCTACTGCTGTAAATGATATGCAAGTTTGCTTTGTTCCTAGAAGTGAAATTATCCAAGATTTACAAAAAAACCCTGATTTTTCTATGGACGTATTAAAAAATATGGCCAAAGATTTAAAAAACTCAGATGATCAGCTTGTAGACATGGCACAAAAAACGGTAAAGCAACGTCTTGCTAATACGCTTGTTTACATTCATCAAAAATTTGGGAGTGATGAAAATGGTTTTTTGGTACTAACCTTATCTAGAGAAGATTATGCCAGTATTGTTGGTACTGCTACAGAAAGTGCTATTAGAATCTTATCTCAATTTAAAAAACAAGGATTAATTAGTACAAAAGGAAAGCAAATAAAAATTGAAGATGAAACTGGTTTACTTAGAGTTGAATAAACAGTGAAAAGAATTTTTAAATAAAAAAAGGTGCAAAAATATATTTGCACCTTTTTTATTATAGTTAGTTATTCAGGTAAATTTTAATTATTGATAAATCTTTATATAGTCTATAATAAATTGTTGAGGGAAAATTGAATCGTCCACATCTGGTCCACCAAAACTACCTCCAATAGCCATATTTAGAATAACAAAAAATGGTTTATTAAAAGGATAGTTCTTTTCATTTTTTTCTTCAGGTGAAAAAGTATACACCAACTGATTATCTATATAAAATTGAATAGCATCTTTGCTCCAATTTGTTTTATAGACATGAAAACCTTCTTCAATATTCTCTAAAGTTTCTACATTAGTATTTATAGATTGACCAAAACTAGATGGTGTATGTAAGGTTGTATGGATCTCATGAGGTGTTTTACCAACATACTCCATTATGTCAATTTCGCCACAAGCAGGCCAACCTACTTCTTCAATATCTGATCCTAGCATCCAAATTGCTGGCCATAAACCATGTCCTTTAGGTAGTTTTGCTTTTACTTCTACTGTTCCATAAGTAAACTGAACTTTATCTTTAGTTGTTATTCTTCCAGAATAGTATTTAGTAGAATCTTTTGTCGCAGTAATCACCAAATTACCATCTTTTAAAGATACATTGTCTTTAGTGTAAAATTGTCTTTCGTTATTTCCCCAACCACAAAGGGTTGGGCAACCATTACCTAACTCGTAATTCCAATATGTTTTATCTAGATTTTCAGCGTTAAAATCTTCAAAAAAAACAATATTTTCCTGCTTTTCTTCTTTACAAGAAAATATTGTTATTAGACTAATTATAAATAATAAATATTTCATTTAAATTTTAAATTCTGATGATAATTTTGCTGAAGAATCTCCTCCAACAAATACTTTGAAATCTCCTTTTTCAATAATAAATTCACCTAAATTATCATAGAACCCAAGTTCATTTTCTGTTAAAGTAAAAGTTACAGTTTTTGTTTGGTTTGGTTCTAATTCGATCATTTCAAAACCTTTCAATTCTCTTACAGGTCTTGTTACACTTGCAAATAAGTCTCTTATATACAATTGTGCAACTTCTTTTCCTTTATAGTTACCAGTATTGCTAATTTCAACAGAAACTTTAACGGTTTTATTTTCAGCAAAAGTGTTTTCTACTTTTAAGTTGTCATATTTAAACGTCGTATAACTTAAACCATAGCCAAATGGATATAATGGTAAATTGGTTTGATCTGTGTAATGTGACCAAAACACTTCGTCTGGCGCTGGCATATTTGGTCTTCCTGTACTTTTATAATTGTAATAAATAGGTACTTGATTTACGTTTTTAGGAAACGTCATTGGTAATTTACCACTTGGGTTATAATCACCAAATAATACTTGCGCTATAGCATTACCGCTTTGGCTACCTAATTGCCACACTTCTAAAATTGAAGGAATATTTTGATCTGCCCAATCTATTGCCAATGGTCTACCGTTATGTAATACTAAAACTATGTTTTTATTTACTTTGTAAACCGCTTCTAAAAGTTGCTGTTGTACACCAGGTAAACCAAGGTTTGCTCTACTTCTACCTTCACCAGATTGCATACCATGCTCTCCTAAAGCCATAATTACAACATCCGAAGATTTTGCTAAAGCTACAGCTTCTGCAAAACCAGAAGTATCATCTTCATTAATTTTTACTTCTTTTGCAAATGACGTGTTTTCTGTGATTACATCTGCGCCTTTAGCGT
This sequence comes from Mesoflavibacter sp. CH_XMU1404-2, assembly GCF_037029465.1. Lineage (NCBI taxonomy): Bacteria > Pseudomonadati > Bacteroidota > Flavobacteriia > Flavobacteriales > Flavobacteriaceae > Mesoflavibacter > Mesoflavibacter sp. CH_XMU1404-2. The sequence continues at coordinate 111,246 of NZ_JAYMEM010000029.1, forward strand.
ATGTAATTGTATTACCTGTATAGTTTTTTAAACCTTCTAAAAGTGAAACTGCTGTACCTTCGTCTGCAGCTAATCTCCAGTTTCCTAATGGACTTGTTTTATCATCTGCTAAAGCACCAATAACTGCTATTTTTTGACCTTCTTTTTTTAAAGGCAATAACTGATTTTGATTTTTTAAAAGAACGATAGATTTTTTAGCCACATCTAAAACTGTGTTGTTGATTGCTTCACTACCAATAACTTCTTTTTCTCTTTCTGCGTTGCAATATTTGTAAGGATCATCAAATAAGCCTAATTCAAATTTTACTTTAAGAATACGTCTTACTGCATCGTCAATTAAGGCTTCATCTACCTCACCTTCTTTAACTAAAGCAGCTAAATGTTCTACGTATAAATACGATTCCATGTCCATATCTGAGCCAGCGTTTGCAGCATATTTTGCAGCTTCTTTACCATCTTTAGCGTAACCATGAACAATCATTTCTGCAATTGATCCCCAATCTGAAACTACAAACCCGTCAAAGTTCCATTTTTCTTTTAAAATGTCTCTTTGTAACATCTTGTTACCGGTTGCAGGAATTCCGTTTAACTCATTAAAAGAATTCATAAATGTTCTTACACCTGCATCTGAAGCGGCTTTAAAAGGCGGTAAAATAATATTATTTAGTGTTGAAGTACCAACATCTACAGTATTGTAATCTTTACCAGATTCTGCAAAACCATAACCCGCAAAATGTTTAGCACATGCTGCAATAGTTAATGGCGATGACAAATCTTCACCTTGAAAACCTTGTACTCTAGCTACACCAATTTTAGAACCTAAAAACGGATCTTCTCCTGCGCCTTCCATAACGCGTCCCCAACGTGCATCTCTTGAAATGTCAACCATTGGCGCAAACGTCCAGTTTATACCTGATGCTGCTGCCTCTTTAGCTGCAACTTCTGCAGAATTTTTAATAGCTTCTAAGTCCCAACTTGCTGCTTCTGCTAAAGGAATAGGACTTGTAGTTTTAAAACCATGAATAACATCGAAACCTATAATTAAAGGAATACCTAAACGAGTTTCTTCTACAGCTATTTTTTGAACAGCTCTAACATCTTTAACGCCTTTAACGTTAATCATTGAACCTACATAACCCTTACGAAGATGCTCATATTTTTTTTCGGCTTCTCCATCTGAAGGCGCTGGTCCAGTTACATCCCAAAACCCATTATACTGGTTCATTTGACCAATTTTTTCTTCTATGGTCATTTTAGAAAGTAACGCCTCAACCTTATCTTCAACAGAAAGTGTTTTAGATGTTTTTATATCGTCTATTGATTGGTTACTCTCGCTACTATTTTTGCAAGACGTAACGAGAATAACACAAATCAATAATACATTTAAAATATTATATTTCATTTTATTGGTACACTCTTACGTAATCAATTTCCATTGAACTTTGAGTGAATGCAGGATCTATATCTCCTCCAAAAGTTCCACCCATTGCTACATTTAAAATCAAGAAGAAATCACTATTGAATGGCGATGAACCTGTGTTAGCATAGGTATGAAACACCACATCATCTACAACAAACTTAATTGCTGTTGGAGACCATTCTACTGTGTAATTATGATATTCGGTACTTGCTGTTTCTACAGTAGTAGATCCACCATCTGCGTTACCTGCAAACGCTTCTGGGTAATGTAAGGTACCATGAATGGTATTTTGATCATTTCCAACATGCTCCATAATATCAATCTCTCCGCAAGCTGGCCAAGCATTAGTATCATAATTAGCGCCAAGCATCCAAATTGCTGGCCAAGTTCCGCCACCAGTTGGTAATTTAGCTCTTACTTCTACTCTTCCGTAAGTGAATTCGTATAAGTTTTCTGACTTAATTCTTGCTGATGTATAACCACTACCCGTATTAATTGCAGTAATGATTAAGTTTCCGTTAGAAACTTCAACATTTTCGGTATTACTTGTATACGTTTGGGCTTCTTGATTTCCCCATCCATCTACACCAGTTCCTAAATCATAAGTCCATTTTGTTGGATCTGGAGCACCATCTACATCAAATTCATCTTGCCAAGCAAGTGTATTATAATCTGAAGTAAAACCTTGCGTTGGTTCTTGAGTTGTAAAGGTATGGTACCATGCTAAATCTGGATTTTGAGAATCTATACATCTTACTCTTAATAAAGACGATGTTAACTCGATAATCTCATAGCTAGAAGCTCCAACATAATATCCCATAAAGTTATTGTTAGAGAAATTCATTACTGTTCCTCTAGATGTAAAATCTGCATCTGGCACAGTACTCCAATCTATAGAAGTTGGCGCAAGAGACACTAAACTTGTTCCTGAAGTATCAAAATCGTAACAAAAATCATATCCAGCGCTACCACCAACAACAGACTCATAAGCTCCGTTAAAGTAAGTTTGCCCGTTATTGTTAAGTTGATAAGTTAATTGCTCGTTTGAATCTAAAGAGAAAACTAATTGATCTTCATAAATACAACTACTTTCAGCTGAACCTGCTTTTTCAAAAGGTTGAGCTGCGTACCATTGTGGATACCAATAGCCATCACCAACTGATCCATTAGCAGGTCCAACACCTAGGTGTGCAGATTCTGCAGCAGCCCAATACCAAGTTTTTGAGCTTCCTGGTCCACCTGATAATAATTCTTTAGCTTCAAAATCATCAAAAGAACTAAAAACTTCAATAGTTATACTTCCTGTAGTTGCATTACCACCTGTACCTACAGCACTTACAACTACGTTATATGAATTTACACCAACTAGATTAAAACGATGGTTAACTTCTCCTGAAGGAACCATTTGATTTTGTCCATCACCAAACTCAAAATCATAAGTAATAGCATTATCAGAAGTAGCAGTTAATATAACCATACCGCTTCCATCACCATAAGGATTATTTGCATCTACACCAATAATTTCTGCACTTATTTGCAAATTGGTTGGTGTTATAATTTCTCCAAATTCTGCATCGTCTTCTTGACAACTAAATGTCAAAAACGACATTGCAAGAATAAATAATAGATTTATTTTTAAATTTTTCATCTTTTTCTTTTTTTAATAATTACAATAACATCTATTATTAGTTAACAAACAATGATACATTATCTATATTAACTTCTCCTACTTCTGCACCTAAATCGAATATTATTCTTGCATCTGTAGCACCAAAATCTGTAGCTGTTAATGTTAATGTATATGTTGAAACACTAGATGTTATGTTTACTGTTTCTGTATTATTATTCCATGGATCTGCACTTAATCCTATACCTGCTATGATAGATCTGTTTACATCTGACCAAGCATCAAAACTTAATGTATATGTGTTACCTTGAATTATTTCTAACTTTTGACTAACATTTACATCGTATGGGTTTCCTGCTGCTGTTACGTTTACAGAATAATATGTGTTACCCGAATTGGTTACTACTGGAGCAGAAGTACTATCATCTACTCC
>NZ_JAYMEM010000029.1:114735-243823 GCF_037029465.1 Mesoflavibacter sp. CH_XMU1404-2
AACCAGATCTGGATTACCATTATTAACAACTAAAGAAACATTATCAATATTTACTTCCCCAACATCTGCTCCTAAATCAAAAATTACCCTTGCATCTGTAGCACCAAAATCTGTAGCTGTTAATGTTAATGTATATGTTGAAACACTAGATGTTATGTTTACTGTTTCTGTATTATTATTCCATGGATCTGCACTTAATCCTATACCTGCTATGATAGATCTGTTTACATCTGACCAAGCATCAAAAGTTAATGTATATGTGTTACCTTGAATTATTTCTAACTTTTGACTAACATTTACATCGTATGGATTTCCTGCTGTTGTTACGTTTACAGAATAATATGTGTTACCCGAATTGGTTACTACTGGAGCAGAAGTACTATCATCTACTCCTATAATCCATGGTGAACTTCCGTTTTCAAAATCTCCATTAACTATTAAGTTTGGACCTGTTGGACCTGATGCCTGTCTGTAATAGTATATATTATCAATAAATACTGTACCTGACCCTACGAATTTGAATTGGTGAATATCGTCCATTGACAATCCTTGTGAAGTGAAATCTGAAAGAGGAATATTAAAACTATTCCATTGATCTGCAACTAAATCTAAAGTTACTTGTTGCTCTCCTGTAGCTATACTAATTGGGAAAACTTGAATATTTGGCGCATCTGCAGTCCACACATCAATATGTAAATATTCCATTGTAGAAGCATCTATAGTTTCACCGTACTCTATACCTTGATAATTTAAATTACTATATTGAATCGTTGCATCACCATTAATGTCTAACTCTGTATAAGTTGTTGTTTGCCCCCAATTTGGGTAATAATTTGTGCCTGCAATATTATCATAGTAACCTGAGTAAATTGATATCACATCTGCATCTGCTCTAGCTGGTTGTGTTGGAGCAGCATTAACAGGTTGAAGTATTGCTGTAACTTCAAAATCTTCTGTATAAATTGTAGTTTCGATAGCTGCACTAAACGCTGTTACTGTAATAGTATATATACCAGCATCTGCATATTGATAACTAACTGGAGATTCAAAATTTGTCATTATTGGATCACTACCGTCTCCAAAATCAACTTCATAAGACAATGCAAAATCTGCATCTGCATCAATGTTCACTTGTTTAGAGATTGTTGTGTCATTTTCTATAGTAACCACTAAATTTTGAGGTGCTTGGAAAGAGACAACTACTTCTTGTGTGACAGATGTTGTTTTTCCATTTAATCCTGTTGCCACGATAATGGCGTTATAAACACCTTCTTCATATGTGTGTTGTGTACTTTGACCTGGATTTAAATCTTCTGACAACTCAGAGTCATCACCATAATTTACTTTGTAACTAACAGCTCCTTCACCTAATGGTGTAATTGTTACTAAACCTGTATTGTCTTGTGTTACGGTTATTAATGCCGAAACGTTTTTTGGTGCTTCAATTTGATTTACAAAATCTGTATCATCATCTTCATTTGCACATGTAAACACTAATAAAACTGCCAAAAAGGAAGTAAGGATGTACTTGAAATTTTTCATTTTTCTAATTTTTTAATTAATAACCTGGATTTTGTTGCCAGCGATTACCAGCTAATTCTATTTCGATACGAGGAATAGGGAATAAAACATTAACGTCTGGACTAAATCCTTCAATTGTATTTGTTTGATTAGTTCTAACTTGATCAAAAAATCTATGTCCTTCTCCTGCTAACTCTAATCTTCTTTCATTCCATATTGCATCTGTAAGTGCTGTACCAGAAAGATTAATATCGTGCGCACCACTTCCCATATCGTTAAACGCTCTATCTCTAACTTGATTTAAATAAATTCTAGCTTGAGAATCACTTATATCACCTCTATTATATGCCTCTGCTGCCATTAACATTACATCTGATAATCTAATTGCTCTGTAGTTATTGCTGTGAGTTAAGTTAACATCTCCTGCGTTAGACTCTGCATATGGAATATATTTTTTATTGTAGTACCCTGTATAATCCAAAGGGTTACCTATATCAAATGTTACATCTGGATTTGCAGCTATAAACTGATCCATATTTAAAATACTAGCATCTCTTCTTAAATCGTCAGTTTCAAAAGAATTGTATAATTCTTCTGTTGGTGGATTAAAACTAAAACCAGATGTATATGGAGAATAGTCACCTCCGTTAAACCTTGGTCCCATAAATCCTACAGCAATATTACCTTCTACACATTGAAAGCAATCAAATCCACCACCTTCTCCTCCAAAGTATTGAACTTCAAATATAGATTCTTCATTGTTTTCATTTGAATTTAAAAATATCTGATCAAAATCATCAACTAAATCATACTGTCCTGAATTGATAACTTGATCTAAAACAACTACAGCTTCTGAAAATTTTTCTTGGTATAAATATATTTTTCCTAATAAAGCTAATGCTGCTCCTTTAGTTACTCTACCTTCTTGACCTTGCACCCAAGGTAAATCTTGTATTGCTGTATTTAAATCTGCTTCTAGTTGAGCATAAACTTGTGCTTTAGGTGTTCTGTCTATTGATTGTGTTTCTTCAATTGTAATTCTTCCATTTGTATATAGCGGAACATCTCCAAAGAATTTTACTAACTCAAAATAATAGTATGATCTAAGAAATAAGTTTTCTGCTAATAGCTGATTTTTACCCGCAAAATTTGTTTTATCTTTAAATTCTACTATATAATTTGCTCTACTAATTCCAGCATACATCCATTGCCAGATGTTTCTTAAAGCTGGATTATCTGCAGTGTGAATCATATCATCTATCTGTTGCCACTCTAATACATCTGTTGGATTTTCTCCGCCACACAGACTATTGTCTGAGGCTATTTCTCCTAAAATATTATTTAAATACGTTGTTGATAATAAATCGTAGACACCTATTAAAGCATCTTCATAGTCTGATTGAGAATTAAAATAATTTTCTGTATTCTCTTGACCTTCTGGTAATATCTCTAAATAATCATCACATGAATAGAATGAAAAAATTAGACCTATTACTAAACTTAATATTTTTACTTTTTTGTTCATAATCTTTGATTATTAAAATGAAACATTAATACCTGTTGTAAAGGTTCTTGTTTGTGGATATTGACCTAAATCTACACCTGCACTATTAGGATCACCATTTGAAATATCTGGATTATACCCACTGTAGTCTGTGAAAGTGTATAAATTATTAACAGCTACATATAGTCTTAACTTAGTTAAATTTATTTTTTCTAAAACTGACTTTGGTAAAGAATAACCTAACTGTACATTTTGTATTCTTAAATAAGAACCATCTTCTACATAAAAAGAAGAAAACAACCTATTATTTGCTGCATTAGTAGATGCTCTTGGAACAGTATTAGAAGTTCCTTCTCCTGTCCATCTGTCTAAATAAAAGTCTGGCTTATTACTATAAGTTAAAAAGCGCTCATAACTTCTAACAATATCATTTCCTATTGAAGCATATAAAGTTGTACCAAAATCAAAACCTTTATAATCTAAGTTTAAATTTAATCCCATAGTTACATCAGGTATTGGATTACCAATCATTGTAAGGTCATCTTCACTACCAAATTCTATTACACCATCACCATCTACATCTACATAACGTAAATCTCCTGGTTGTGCTCCTGGCTGTACTGCATGCGCATCAATTTCTGCTTGATTTTGAAAAACACCATCTGTTTGTAGTCCATAAAAAGCACCTATTGGTAAACCTTCTTGAAATCTTGATGTGTTTTGATTTAACCCAAATAATCCTCCTGGTATAAAACCTGCTGCATTATTAACCTCTAAAGCTTTATTTTTAACACTAGTTAGATTATAACTAACACCAAATCTTAAATCTTCAGAAAAATCATGATTAAAGCTTATACTTAAGTCTATACCTTTATTTTCTATTGTCCCTGCATTTACAACTGGTGGAGAACTACCACCTGCACTTGCACCTAAAAGACCTGAAACTTCTGGTATTAGTAATAAATCTTCTGTACGTTTTACATAGTAATCTGCAGTTACATTTAATTTACTATTAAACATCGAAAAATCTATACCTATATTAGTTTGGTAGTTAGTTTCCCATTGTAAATCAGGATTAGATAATGCACCTGTTGCATTACCAAAGGATAACAGATCATTAAATGGATAACTAGCTTCTCCTGTTGTACCTTGTAAAAAACCAATCCATCTATAATCACCTATTTTGTCGTTACCTGTAATACCCCAACTTCCTCTAAGTTTTAGTTTATTAAATAAGCTTGATTTAAAAAAGTCTTCGTTTGAAACTAACCAACCTGCAGATAATGAAGGAAAATACCCTACTCTATTATTTGGTCCAAATCTAGTAGAGGCATCTCTTCTAAGGATTCCTGAGAACATATATTTACCTAAATAATCATACTGAAGTCTTCCAAATAAAGAGTACCATCGAGATTCACTTCTTCCATCTGCACTAGTAACTAAACTTTGAGTGATTACATCATCTTTTAATTGGATTATTGATTGTGTATTTTGTAAATATGCATTATCCCAAGTATCTGGACCACTAACTAAAGGACCAGAGCCAAAAAAACCTTTATATTTTACACTTCTGATTGAGGTACCTAATAACCCTGTAAAATTATGATTACCAAACGATTTATTATAGGTTAAAAAGTTTTCCCAAGTATAGTCAAAGCTATGTTGTGAGTTTTCTGCAACAGTACTATAAACATCTCTTAGTCCATCATTATTTCTATCTAAATCAAATTGATTTGGATTATTTGGATCTAGAAGTACATTATTAACTACTTTATTTGGTCCATAATATTGCAATGGATAATATTCTCTTCCTCCAAAATCAGAGTAATTAAAGTTTAATCTAGAATTAATTTTTAAATCTTTAATGATATCATAAGATAGCTCAATTTTACCAGTAAATCTATCTGCTCTTCCTTCGTTAAAAGTATTATTAATTAAAGCTAGAGGATTAATAATTTCATTACCTTGTTCTGTACCAATATATTGATACCCATTTGAAATACCCGAACCATCTGTACCATCAAAAACTGGTGTTAATGGAGAAGCGTTTAAAGCATAATACAATGCAGATCCTCTTCCTCCTTCAGGAATACCCTTACTTCTTATATTAGTATAAAGTAACAGAGTGCTAACATTAAGCTTATCTGTTAAATCTACACTTAAATTATTCTTTAGTGTCCATCTTTTATAATTTGATTTATCTGGTGCTATAATACCATCTTGTGTAAAATGTGTTGCACTAAAACCATATTTAACTTTTTCTGATCCTCCTGTTGCACTTAAACTATGACTTATTATTGGAGCTGTGGTAAATAATTCGTCTTGCCAATCTGTATCATTATTTAAAGCACTTAAATTAGGGTACGGTATAGAATTGCCATCAATCGCTTCATTTTCATTTACATAGGCTGCATATTCATTTGCATTCATTAATTCTATTCGGTTTTCTGCTTCTTGAATAGACACAAATGAATTATAAGAAAACTGTGTTTTTTGATTTGCTTTACCTGTTTTTGTTGTTATTAATATTACACCATTTGCACCTTGTACACCATATATAGCTGTACTAGCATCTTTAATAACATCTATTTTTGCTATATCATTTGGATCAATAATACTTAAATCGTTACCAATGTTTACACCATCAACAATAACTAACGGACTATTATCTCCGTTAGTAGTAATACCTCTTACTCTTATGTTTAATGCTGCACCTGGTGAACCTGAAGAAGAATTTACTTGTACACCTGCTGCACTACCTTTTAAAGCTTCTTCTATTCTTGTTGGGTTATTTTCAACAATTTTATCAGAATCTAAACTAGTATAAGCACCAGAAACAAGTTCTTTTCTTTGTGATCCATAACCAATCACTACGACTTCTGATAATGACTCTACATTTTCTGTAAGAGCTACATCAATGTTGTTACCATTATTAACAACTATTTCTTTGGTTTCAAATCCTAAATAAGAAAACACTAGTGTTTCTCCTTTTTGGACATTGTTAATTGTATAGTTACCGTCAAAATCTGTAACTGTACCTTTTGTTGTATTCTTTATTACAACACTAACTGTGGGAAGCGGTAATCCATCTTGTTGACTGGTTACAACTCCTGAAATGGTATACTCTTGCGCATATGCACTAATAGCAAAAATGGAGAGTAAAACCGAAAAAAATATTTTTTTCATTTTTTATATATTTTGAGCTTTTCTCAAAATTAACCTCTTTCATTAACAAATTCTTAATATTTAGCGCTACAAAAAACATACATGACAAAAAAAAGTTTAAAAAATGTTAAAAAACATAGTGATAATTTAACATTTGAACGATTTCGCCTTTTAAAAGTTTATTTTTTACAATTATAATTTTAAAGTAGATGTTGTGGTATTGTATAGTTATTTTTAACAGTTGTAGTGTTTTACAACTCTAAAATATAATCTGTTAAATTTGTTTCATGAGGTAAATCCATCTTTTTACGCAAACGATATCGTTTAACCTCTACACTTCTTGGTGAGATATTTAAAAGTGGCGCAATTTCTTTTGAAGATAAGTTAAGACGTAAATAAGCACATAGTCTTAAATCATTAGATGTTAATTTTGGATGTTTAGATTTTATCTTTTTTAAGAAGTCCTTATCTGCATTGTTAAAAGCTTCTTCAAAAAGCTTCCAGTCGTCTTTATTGTTAATGTTTTTATCAATAATTTTAATAACAGGCTTAAGGTTAGATGTATCTACTTTTTCTGTTAACTCGTTTTTTATTGTATTAAGAAATTCATTCTTTTTAATCAAACTCATAGTAGAAACAGCTAATTCACGGTTTTTACTTTCAATTTCATTTTTAAGTTTTTCGTTATTAAGCTTCATTAAATGTTGCTTATTTTCTAAGTCTTTTAACTCTAGTTCTCGTTGTGTCTTTTGAAGTAGTTTTTCTTTTTGTTTTCTATAATAAAGCTTGTATAGATAATTTACCAATAATAAAACTACAAGCGCTGAAATAAGATATACAAAAACCATTGTGGTTGATAAGTACCAAGGTTTTTCAATACTAAAATTATAAACTACTGCTTCTTTAACATCTTTATCTCCTACTCTAGCCTTTACTTTAAATGTATAATCACCAGGTGGTAAATTTTTATAAGAGATACTAGATGTATTACTCCAATCGCTCCATTTTTCATAAAAACCTTCAAGTTTTGTAGCAAATTCTGCTTCTAAGTACTTGTCATATTCTGCAATACTGTAACTAAACTCTATATTATTTTGTTTATTTTTAAATATTCCATTTTCAGAAATGTCTATAAGTTCTTTTTTACTTGAAAGCGGATTTATGTTTATTTCATTAATATGAACATTATAAGCACTTGCTTCAAATTTTGAAATATCTAATATCTTATAACCTTTAGAGGTTCCTAAAATGAATTTATTAGCAGAAATACTTGACACACTTTCATAACCTGAAATATTCTCTCTTAGAGAATTTGACAAAGGAATAAACGTGATTTCTGGCTCATTGCTTAATTTACCTGGCTTGATATAGTTAATTCCTTTTTGGGTAAACATCCATAAGGTATTGGTTTTTTGATCAGAAACTAATTTTCCTGAAGCATATCCTTGTTCTTCAAATAAATTTGAAAGAATAGTATCCTTTTTAAATTCTAGTTTATCACCACTAGAGACAAAAACTCCATTTTTTGAAGCGTAATAGATTTTCTGATTGTGTTTAGCTATTGAAGAAAATAATCCTTTTCCTAAAAAATTAAGCTTTTGGACTTTACTAATTGACTGATAATCATCATTTATATCTATTTTAAAAACGCCTTTATATTCGTGATTAACCAAAACTTGATTTTTGTCTATAAAAACTAAAAATCTAGATGAATTATTAAATCCATTTATTTTATTTCTAAACCTCCATTTGCCATTTTTCTTTTCAAGTATATTAAGCCCATTATAATTACCCTGTAAAAGCAAATTAGGCTGGTTTTTAATTGGTAAAATTCCCCAAGTACCATCAACACTTGCTATAGATTGAGCTATATCATTTTCAATTAAAAAAGTACCTCTGTTATGACCACAAAATAATTGGCTATCAATCACTTTTAAACACCAAACTTGTCCTTTTGTGTTTTCTATAAACTTAAAATTATGATCTTTTTCGTCTCTATAAAACAATCCTTGATTTGTACCTAAATAAAGCTTATTATTAAATATAATTGATGTGTAAACGGTACCTAAGTCTCCTTTTTCGTCATTAAAAATTAAAAATGGAGATTCCATATTAACACAACTAATACCATTATCCATTCCTAGCCATAAATTATGGTCTACATCTTCAAAAACAGATAAAACAGTATTATTACCTAAGCCATTTTCTTGTTCAATTTTATTAATAATCTCTCCGTTGGTACTTAGATGAATGATACCATTAGATATCGTTCCAATAGCTAGTGTTTTATCATTCAATTTTAAACTACTATACACCGAAAATCCGTCTAGTATATCTGAAAATTTTGATAACTGATTATTCTTTAGCTGAAAAACACCGCTATTTTGAGTTATTACTAAAAAGTGTTCTTTTACAGGAAAAAAGCCAACTACAATGTCATTTAAAATTGCTGCATCGTTGGAAATCAACTTAGGTTTGCTATTCTCAAAAGCAAACAAACCCTTTGTTTTATCTTGAAAATAAATAGCATTATTAACTTTAAACATCTTTAAAATAGACTCTTCAGAATCTATGATATTAAAAGTTTCATCCGATATATTATAAATATAGATTCTATCTAAAGACTGAAATAACAACCAATTATCCAAGCTTTCTATATTCCAAAACTGCTCATCTTCTAGCAACTTTTCTTTAATTTTTGAAGATAAAGACGTGTACTGCAAATCTCCTATTTCAGTTTTTTGCCAAAAACCAAATTCCATATAACAACCTGTATATATTTTATCTTCTAAAACATGTACAGATCTAATTACAGTTTCGTTAGGTGAATTGTATAAATTCCAATTAGCTCCGTTAAACTCTAATAAGCCTTTAGAGTTAGCAACGTAGATATATTTATCTGAAGATTGAGATATATCCCAATTTTGATTTGCTGCGTTATATTGTTTAGGTGAATAATATTGTATAGGTGGTAAATTTTGAGATTGCACTACCATAACAACAAACAAAAAACCAATGTTCACAAGGGTTTTAATATGTTTTAACCTAGAAGTATAATTACATTTTTGCATATCACAATATACAAAATGTATGGTTAAATTTTAAGGTATTAAATTGATAGTCTTACTTCCCGATACAAAAAGTAAAGTAGTACTGTATATCAGTTAGTTATGGTTATTGGGCAACAAATAGGCAACAATAAACTATAAATAAGAGATAATAAAAGCAAGTAAATGTAGGGAGATTAGAACGAATTGATAAGCGAATATAAACCTTTTTTCTTTGTTTTAGCCCTCAAATTAAGTGCTTGGTACTTTGGTAACTCTTCGCAGAATACATTGTTGTATGGCTTTGCATAACCTCTTCTGACCATTATTTCATTAAGCGTTTTGCCATTTGGCAAAATTATATAAGCTAATGTTCTTCCAAAAGCATCTGTAAGATTTGATTGTTCTTGAATTATAGTAACGCTTGTTTGTGGTTTGGCTTTTTTTAGTAAAAACTTCATTGACTTGTAACCCAGTTCAATTAAATATGTGCCTGAGATATTCACTTCTCTTTCATCTTGCTTTAATTTTCTGCATAGTTTAATCTCTGGAGCATCAATACCTAATAGCCTAACTTCTTCTTCATCATTTGTGAAAATATTTTTTACGATTAGTCCGTCTCCATCCAAAACTTTAACCACTTCATAGTGTGTTCTTATCCTTGTTTGTTTATTAGCACTTGTTTGCATTTGTTTACGTTTATTAACGAATTGATATTCAATATGTTAGGTTTATCTTTGTAATAGTAAGAATTATTATTAACATTTAAAAATTTAAAGAAATGGCAAGACAGAAAGGTCCCCTAAAATATGTCGGTACTCTTGGAGATATTAGACATTTTAAAATTAAAGGAAATGAAGGTTATTTTGCAGGTTTGACTGGTGGTCCAACTGCTGAACAAATTGCAACTGATCCCGCATTCCAAAGAACTCGTGAAAATATGAACGAATTTGGTGGTTGTGCTATGGCAGGTAAATCCGTTAGAGTTGGATTAGCAAGTCTAATGAAAAATATGGCAGATAGTCAAGTGACTGGAAGATTGACTGCTATAATGAAGAAAATCAATTTAGAAGATGGTTCAGAAGCCAGAGGTAAACGAGCTGTGTTGATTTCGACAGTGCCAAACTATTTGAAAGGATTTGACTTTAACAGATTCACTTCTTTCAATGGTGCTTTTAATGCTCCGTTCACAATTACTCCTGCTGGTTCTCGTGATAGTTCAACTTTGGATGTTCCCGCATTCAATCCGTTGAATTACTTAAACATACCAGCCGGTGCAACTCATTTTAGAATTATCAATGCTATTTCAGTATTGTCTGATTATGAGTTTAACACTACTACAAAGGTTTATGAGCCTAAAGAAGCAAGTTTGAACGAATTAAAAGATGTTCAGTATTCTGCCTATTTACCTGTTGATTCAGTTACTGCATTAATTTCATTGGTTGCTACATTACCAGGTTCTCCAACTATGACAACTGATGTAAGTGTTTTAAACTCTATCGGTATTGAGTTTTATCAAGAAGTAGGTTCAAACTACTATGTGTTTGCACAAGGTAACGCCTTAAAGATTTCCGAAATATTCTAAGATGCCATTTTAGAGATTTATGGAATTAGAAGAAAGCCTGCTCATTTGAGTAGGCTTTTCTTTTTGGCACTTTGTAGGGTTTGCATTTTTTTATTAAGACGGTGCAATCTTATTGGGCTAAAATATGCCTTATACAGTACTCAAATATGAGTAGCCCTAGGAATACCTCTTTTTAGAAATATAGCGATAGAAAACCGCCCTACGTGCATCATCAATTAGTTTTAGGTTGAGTTTATAAACCTTTTCTTGTTCTTCTAAAAGTTGTAAGGCTTTGACTGACTTTTTGAAAATAGAAATATCATTATTTGCCTGTTCAAATCCGTTCAAAATGCCTTGTTTAAGGTCATTTTTTGTGATGAACGGAATAACTGAACCTTTTAAATAGTAATGAAAGGATTTTGCACGCCATAGCCCAAAACATAGCCAATATAACTGCTCTTTAGCTTCCTCTGTGGGTGCTATCAAAATAAAGCAATTCGGGCAAGGTTGTTTAAGTGGCTTTCCGCTGTTCATCCCTTTGTTCAAAATGTAGAAATGTGGCTTTTCAGTTTCGGCTGCTGGTCTGTAAGTTTTGAGAGTGAATTTTGTCATTTTCCGAGAATTTTAGTTGGCTTCCGAAATCCCCTTCACAAAATTTTTTGACAAAGAAAAAAACGAAAAAAAAAGAAAGCCATCTCATCAGGTGGTGGAGATTGGACAAGCAAGTTTTTTGGGAAAAATACTACCCGATAGGGTGGAGATTTTTTTCAAAACCCGTAGGGCTTGAACTTGAAGGGCCAATTGTAACCACCTACATTTGCTATCTTTTTTATTCTTTTGGCATAACATTTTTTACTTACTCTCTTATTTGTAAAATGCTTATTTGGTTGTTCAATTCCTTTGGGGAAATATGACCAGAAAAAAAATAAACTATACCTATTCTAAAAGCGTGGGCTGGTGTGTGGCAAGTGTAGCGATTGAAAGAAACGGAACTAAATGCGGTGGGATGGAATGAAGTAATACTGTATGCATTGCAGGGTTGCAGACTTTGCAAACTTTACAATTTACTGCAAAGTTGTTGTGCGGTGGGCTTGCATACGGATTGCGTAATGGAATAGTGTGTCGCTTAGTGGAGTGTAGAGAATGAGCTACTCTTGCTTGCATTATTAGGTGTTAGTGGGTATATGCAATGAAAGAATGTAGGCACGAAATGAGAGAATGAAATGTACCTACTATAAACCGACATTAACTCATAGTTTATTTTTTTTCTGACCGCTGAAAAGGGTGGTTGGGGAATTGTGGTCTTTCGGTTGGTGAAGTAGGTTTAAAGCGTTGGCAATGAGCGGATACTTAACATAATGTTATTATAGGACATAGGCTTTAGCCCGTAATGCAATGAAGCCCTTGTGGTATGTACTATAATGCCACATTATGTTAATGTAGCTTTGGGTTGTTATTTTCTGGCACAAGTTGCACAGAGCGGTACTTTGGAGTGCATACGCCTTTTTGCTTTTGTGTGGTGGCATAGCTCTTTACTACCGAAGGAACGAGGATATTAATGGGCTATAATTAGCGTTGGATTGCAAAAAGTGTGACAGAAAATAACAACTGTAGCGTTGGAAGAGCGGAAGCCTATAAAAAGACAGAGGAGTTATGAGGCACGAATAACGTTGGATTTTTATAGGCTGGGGAAAGAAACCTACGGAACCAACCGTTATTAAAGTCGTGCCTGTGGCACACCTTATTATTTATCCGTAATAAAAACCAAAGATTATTTTTACCGAAGTCAGGTAGTTTATCACCTTCAAAATGAGGAAATATTTGAGCTACCTTTTCAAGGTATTTTATGGCTACTGGTAAGTTTTGTTGCTTTACGGATTTCCAATACATTCTGCTGAATTAACATATTTGGCTAATGAGTTTACTTACATTATTGGTATTATCATTTGACTTTATTAACTAACAAATGTTATTACCTATATACTTTTGAAAATTGAAATGTCATTAACTATACACAAAGATAATAAATGTTAGGCAAATTAAATAAAGGACTACTCTTCCTGAGTGTTGCAGGAAGTGGGTGATTGTAGTAAGTAAGGTACGAGCGAACGAAAAGAACCTACTGGAAGCAAATGGGGAGTTATGACAATGAATTAATTATTTCTTTTGCTGTAATTTTTGCAGTTTTACCAACGCCATAAATGGTTGCTGAAGCAAAACCTGTCCAATTACCATAACCCACTAGCCATAAATTTGACTCTTTAACTGCTCGCGTATTTTTTGTTATTACTTTATCATTTTCAATAATATTTAATTTTTTTAAATGGTTCAAATAAGGTCTAAAACCAGTACACCATATAATGGCATCAAAAGCTTCTTTTTTTCCATCTTGCCAAATTACACCGTTTTTATAAAATGAGGAAAATGGACGATGATCTTTAAATACGTTACGTGCTAATCCATCTTTCACACTTTCAACTTGTACAATATCACTCAAAGAAACTTGTAAAGTATTTGAAGTATTCTTTTTCTTAAGATACTTTTCATTAGCTTGATTAAACAAGTAACGACCGTCAATTTCTTCTGGTAGAAACGTAGGTTTATCTAGTGTTACCCACTTTGTATAAGCTACTTTAGAAACTTCTGCTAAAATTTGAGCACCAGAATTACCCCCACCAACAACAACTACTCTTTTGTTTCTGAAAGGTGAACTATTTTTATAAGCACTAGAGTGTATTTGCATACCTAAAAATTCATCAATTTTAGGATATATAGGAATAAAAGGTGAACGAGCTGTACCTGTAGCACTTACAACAGTTTTACTAATAAATACTCCTTGATTGGTTTTTAATTTAAATAATTCTCCTTCTTTAACAACTTCTTCAACAAATGTACTTCGTTGTATTGGGAAATTATATCGTTTTTCGTAATTGGACAAATAACTCAAATATTCTTCCTTTGTAGGATATTCTTGTTTAGTTGTAGGCATTTGCCAACCAGAAAGTGAGCTATATTGAGAAGGTGAAAATAATTTTAAACTATCCCAAGTATGTAACCAAGAACCACCGGAATTACCTTCTGCATCTAGAATTAAATAATTTAGTTTACTTCTTTTTAAAAAATAAGCAACGGACAAGCCGCCTGCCCGCCACCTATTATTATACAATCAAATATTTTATTAGGTATTGCCATAATAAGCCCTTACTTAATTTCTTTAATTACTTTATAAGGGGTTTTGTTAATGGCTTCTTTTACTTCTTTATCGGTAGATTTTGTACTATCGTACCAAACGGTTATTTGACCTTTTTTAGTGTTAGAAACAGCTTTAATAAAACCTTTAACGTTTTTCTTTAATGAATATTCTACAATTCCTGTACAACAAGATTGGGTGAATTTTTCTAATTGATACGTTTTTTTAACAGTATCAGAGATAACAATGTTTCCTTCAATTTTCTGATGAATATTTGTATCGTTATTATGGGTAAAAGCTAAAATATTTGTAGCAAATACTAGTGTTAATATAAGAGATGTTATTGATTTAATAATTATTAAATTTTTAAATATATGGTAGAATTAATATGATTAATGTTATAATGGCAACGCACCATAAAAACGTTTTTGATTGTAGAAATGATAATGATTTCTTTTGTTTAGTATCTAGTTTACTTATTGTCTCTTGACTTTCTATGGTGCAGCAAGCTTGTTCTTTTTTAGGAAAATATGCTCTATATAAATTGTAAGAAACTGCTATTAAACTGAATGCTATAAGATACGGTTTTATTGTTGCTAGCCATACCAATTGAGAAACAATTGCTCCTAACATTCCTGCAAAAGCCATTAATGGACCAACACAACAAGTGCAAGCGACTAATGCTACAAATACAGCACTTATGGATGATAAAATTGATTTCATAAATTAAAATATTAAATTAAAAACATAACCTGAGATAATCATTCCTATTCCGATGACTGAAAAGAAAGCAATGATTAGTTTTTTTTGCATCACTTTTTTCAAGAGTAAAGCTTCGGGAAGCGATAAACCAATAGATCCCATCATAAAGGCAATAGCCGTACCTAATGGTACACCTTTATCCACCAAAGTTTCTACCACTGGCAATACACCTACAGCATCAATATAAAGTGGAATTCCCATAATCACTGCAATAGGTACAGCAAAAAGGTTACTTTCTGAAATATATTCTTCAAAAAAGGATTGAGGCACATAACCGTGAATAAAAGAACCTATTCCAATACCAATAAAGATGTATGGCACTAATTTTTTTAATGTACTTAAGGCTTCTTTATGTATTTCTGGAAACTTCTGTTTTAAAGACCTTTTATCTTCAATAGTTTTTTCAGTTTTAGAATGCAATTGTTTTAACCATTCTGCAATATGAGCTGACATTCCCATTTTATCAAGAATAATCCCACCTATAACACCTAAAACAATACCAGATAAAATATAAATTACAGTAACCTTCCAACCATAAGACACCCAAAATAATACAATAGCTATTTCGTTTACTAAAGGTGAGGTTATTAAGAAAGATAATGCAATACCCAATGGAATTCTAGCTTGCATCATTCCTACAAATAATGGAATTGATGAGCACGAACAAAAAGGGGTAATAGCTCCCAACAAAGAGGCTAATATGTTTCCTAAACCTGATTTTTTATTGCGTTCTAAATAGTCACGTATTTTATCCATTGGTAAATAACTGGTGATGATACCCATAACGTAGGTTACTATCACAACCAAAAAAGCTATTAAAATAAACGTGGCAATAAAGTATTGAAGGGCTGTTGCAAACAGCCCTGATTGGTCTAAACCTAATAATTCAAACACTATATAGTCTGAAAAACTAGATAATAATTCTGTCAACTTCTCCATATTATGCTGCTTTTAGTGCTGCAAGAAGTTCTGCATCAGAATTAAATGATTTATAAGCGTGAACCTTACCGTTAATTACTAATGAAGGAAAAGACATTGTACCATAGACCATAGTGTCTTGCATTTCTGAGAGTTCCTCAATAGTAATTGACAGATTGTTTTCTTGTGCTAATTTTTCTAATTGTTCCTTAATAGGGGAACCTTTTGCACAACAAGAAGAGTGTAAAATTTTAACTTCAGTGTTCATAATAAATGTTTTTAATTATTAAACTTTATTACGAAGTCTGAAATCTTTTAAAAAAGACACATTTTTAGGAACAAAAAAAAGTATTTTTTTGAGAGATTACTCATAACCAACTATGTATCAATGGTTAATTAGTTATTTTTTTTTCTATTTCTTGTAATGGTGTACAGTGAGGTTTTATTGTGCACGACGAAAAATTACCTGATTTGTCATATTGAATATCACAACATTCTATAAATAGGGATTTTAATTTTTCTCTACCTCGCTGTATTCTCATTTTTGTTGCGGATAAACCAAGGTTAAGTTGTAGAGCAATATCTTTTTGAGGAATGTTTTCAATATCGCTTAGATGTAATGGCTTCGCATATTTTTCTGGCAGCAAACCAATCATAGGGATGATAAAATCAGACTCTAAAATGGAAGAAACTGTATCACTAGAAATACTATTTTCTTTCCAATCTTCATTAAAATTAAATTCAATTTTGTTTTTATTATAATAGTCCTTATAATAGTCCGCAATGGTATTGCGAGTTACTTGAAACAACCAAGCTTTGATATTATTAACTTCTATGTTTTTTTTATGAGACTCTACCAATTTGAGCATCACCTCTTGAACAATATCTTCAGCAAGGTTTATATCGTTTGTTTTCTTTATGATATAAGCTTTCAAGAATTCATAAAATTCTTGTACTACCTCATTGATGTTACAACATTCTTTATTTTTTGTTTTAAGTGAATCCATATATTCTATATCAAAGATAAAAAATATCCTATAAGTGAACCACCAATTACAATAAAAGCACTATTTATTTTCTTAAAGACGAAAACAGTAATAAGACTCAAAGTGGCAATTAAAATTGTCCGCCAGTCCGTCAACGTTTCTTTTCCCATTTCTACACAAACTGCTACGATAACAGTAACTGCTGCAATATTTACAGCATCTAAAAAAGCTACTGTAACTCTCGATCTTCGCATTTTTGAAATAAGTGGATTAAGAATACTTACAAAGATAAATGAAGGAAGAAAAATACCGATTGTTGCAGCTATTGCACCCCAAAAACCACCTAATTGCCATCCGATAAATGTAGCGGTTGATAAAACGGGTCCTGGCGTAAATTGTCCAACTGCTACGGCATCTATTAATTCTTTACGAGTCAATAAACCTGTAGAAACCAATTCTGCATCTAGAAAGGCAAATAACACATAACCACTACCATAAAGCAAAGCACCTACTTTAAAGAACGTCCATAGAATCTTTAGAGTACTCGGTGTTATTACTACTTGTAATAAAAGAAGTGAAGTAAAACTGTTTAATGTGTTTTTTGAATTTTTAATAAAATATAGAATGAAACCTGAAAGCCCACAAGCAAACAACGCCAAAATTTCGTGGACACCAAGCAAACAAGCAATCAATGTCAATGCTCCTAAAATACCGAGTTCTACATTTTTGAGTGCTTTTTTTCCAAGTCGGTAAACTGCTCCAAGAATAATGGCAATTACCGCTGGTTTTATTCCATAAATGAAAGGTTCAACTTTTGGAAGTTGTCCGTATTGTTGATATAACCACGCAAAAATCATTGTAATAACAACAGCTGGAAAAACAAAACTAGCACCTGCTACAATCAAGCCTTTCCAACCTGCTCTTTCGTGACCGCAATGCATTGTCATTTCGGTAGAATTAGGTCCTGGAATTAAATTTGTTGCTCCAACTAAATCAAGAAAATGTTGATGACTCATCCATTTTCTTTTTTTAACGACTTCATCTTCCATCATTGCAATATGGGCGGCAGGACCGCCAAAAGCAATGCTTCCTAATTTAAAAAAAAGTTTTGCTACTTCTTTTAAGTTTTTCTTACTATCCATTCTTTTGAAATTGGTTTGATTAATAGACTAAACATAAAACCTATTAAAATTGAAGTTACTATATCAGAGACATAATGAGCACCTAATACCATTCTAGAATAGGCTACTAAAAGAGCCCAAATAAAAATAAGTATCACATAGTATTTTTTTAATGAAAAGAATACCAAGCTAAATGCTAAGGTAAAAGCAATTGAAGTGTGACCTGATGGAAATGAAAAGGTACTTGTTTCATACAATTGAATGATGGCAGGATGTACTACAAATGGACGTGGCCGCTTTACAATATATTTTAAAATTAAACTGAATGTTGAGGAAGCTATAAATATTAATAAAAGGCTGTAGTACTTTATTTGGAATGACTTTACTTTATTTTTAATATAAAATAGACCAATAAAACCTAATATCATAATTGAAATAATGAAGGTATATGAAGAAATCCAATAAAATAATGGATCTAAAAAAACGATTCTATTTGCTTGAATCCATCTTAAAAATTCATAATCGATTTGTAAAAAGAAATTCATTTGGTTTTGTACATATTTTTATCTATCGACCAATTCCCACCGCCCTTAATAATTAAAAATAGACTTCCCCAAAGCATTGCCCAATCAGTTCGACTTCCGTGCATCATTATCCAAAATCCATCATTGGCTAAAATGTCTGATTTTGTTGTAACAATGGCAACCAACATAATTACGAGTGTTAAAACACTTGCCAATCGGGTAAGCAAGCCAAGTAAAATCAACGTGCCACAAACAATTTCAAACGTGCCGACAAATGCACCGAGAAATTCTGGTGATGGAAGTCCGATTTTTTCAAATCGTCCTGCACCCCGAATGGCAGGAAATAGAAATTTTTGAATACCTTCCGATAGAAAAACAGCACCAACCATTAAGCGAATAATGATGGTTGTTTTTGATATATCAGTACTAATTGTTTTTTTAAACATTTTAAGCAATTTTTTTTATCAATATGGGATTATACGTTTTATAAATTCGAGCTACTATCCAAGCTATTGGTATACTTAAAATCGCTGGAACTATTATGTCGGATGGATAATGAACACCAAGATAAACTCTACTAAGGCTTACAAAGATTGCCCAAGGAATAAGCACGTATGGTATCCATTTTAATTTCTCATTAGTCACTAATGTCAAGTAAAATGCTAATGAAAATACATTGGCTGCGTGAGAAGAAATAAAACCGAACTTACCACCTCTATAATCATTTACTAAATGAAGTTTACCTATCAAATAAGGACTATGGCTTGGTCGCAATCTTTCGAAAAATGGTTTAAATATGCCTGAAGCTAATTGGTCACTTATTGTTATCAGTAATGCTATTAACAGAATCATCAATATTGCGTCCCTTTTATATTTCCATATTAACAGAAATGACAATATCATATAAAATGGCAGCCAAGTGAATGTACCTGTTGCAAACCACATTACAGCATCCCAAAATAGATTGTGATTACCATTCAGCCATAATAGAATTTCAATATCTATCTGATTAATAAATTCTATCATTATTTTCTAATTGGTGATTGTCTATAAAGCGGTTTTTTTATAGTAAAGCTTGGCACTTTTCCCATTGCGTGGCAACTAATGCAGTTATTGGTGAAGATTTGGAAATTTTTGTTGAATACAAGGGTATCTCTTTTTTCGAGTGCTTTTTCCATTTCTGGAATTGCAACGGTTAAGAAATGTTCTGCGGATTTTGCACGTTTGGGTCTTCTTTTCAAGCCGTTCTCAATCGCTTTTTTGATTTTTTCAATTTGGTAATCAGCATATTCCCAATTTTCATCTTGTCCTGCCCAATACAGTTCTTGATAGCGGTATCCTGTTTCTACCATTGCCATATCAAAACCCCTAAATTGGTTTTCGATGGTTTCAATTTTTTCTTGTTCCGTACCTTTTATCCAATTTCCTTCTACTATTTGTTGTTGGTTTTCTCGACAAGAAGAAAGTAGAAGTGCTGTGAGAATATATATTAGCCATTTCATATGTTGTGATTTAATTATGGTGTAAAATTATACAACACAAGACTAATAATATGGTCTATTTGAAAAATGTATGGTACTTAATCATTTGCTTTACGAAAAGCAATTGGGGTATCACCTACGTTTCGTTTAAAGTATTTAGTGAAATGAGAATTATCTTTAAAGTCAAGTTTGCCTGCAATTTCACTAACCGTTAAGTCAGTATAAAGCAAAAGGCGTTTAGCTTCGTTAATAATATAATTGGAAATTACCTCAGCAGAAGATTGACCTGATTCTTTTCTGCATATAGCATTTAAGTTTTGTGGAGTGGTATTTAGTAATTTTGCATAATGACTTACCTTGTTTGTAAGTTCATTTTCTTTACTTAAAAGCAAAATAAGTTCTTGATAGATTGAGCTACATTTTATTTTAGGACTACTTACAATTTTCGATTCAAGAAACTTTGCTAACAGAGCTTTTAACAATCCTTCTATAACTTGATGGTTTTTAATTTTTGCACCTTCATATTCCTTTAATAATATATTTGACATATCAATTACTGTGGTATTATTAGGAAATAGACAAGTTAAGGCACTCAGTTCTGAAATTAGCTTTTTAATATCTTTATCTATACAGTTTTCAATAAAGTTTTTTTTAATAATTAAAACAAACCCTTCAGGTTCTGTTTTGATGTCCCAAAAATGAACCTGTTCTTTACGTATATTGAATACTACAGGTGGTTGAATTTTGTATTCTATTGTGTCAATTGTATGTGAACCAGATCCTTTGGTTAAAAAAATGATTTCGAAATAACTGTTATGTTTGTGGGGTGATGTTTTTCTAATATGCTTCTTAAATTTTGCAATTTTAAAAAGGGAAACATCTTTAGCCTTATTTTGTATTTGAATATCCATCTTTATTTACTACAAAAACCAAAGGTTATTTTTACCGAAGTCAGGTAGTTTATCTCCTTCAAAATGAGGGAATATTTGAGCTACCATTTCTGGGTATTTTATGGTTACTGGTAAGTTTTGTTGTTTTACAGATTTCCAATACATTCTGCTGAATTGATATACTTGGTCTATCAACTCTTTTACAATTGCTATATCCTCAAAATAGTCTTGTTCTGTACAATATAGACTTAGTTTTACAGGGAACGGATGGTCTTTTGCAAAACCGTTACTACTGTATTTGGCATTGTTGAATAACAAATATTTTAGATGTGCAATTTCTATGATTGTACCACTTAAAGGCATTAAGGCATCATCATTGGTATCAAACGCTACATAGTCGCTTGATTCTGTTTTATTGATAGTTACTATAACTATTGGAATATCTAATTTTAATCTACCTAAAGTTTTTTGAATTGGGTCTATTTCGTCTTTGCTTATTGGCTTATAGTAGTGAATGATTAGCCTTTCTGCTTTGTTATCATTATCCACAACAAATTTTAAAATCTGTTTTCCTATTGCTCCAGCTATTAAGTCAAATTCATTATCTCTAAAACAATCAAATCCTTTAAACTCTCCTTTGTTATTAAAACAGAATGCACTACCTACAAAACGAGTATTGGTTTCCATTGATTTAAAAGCACCTACACCCACAATTAACTCTTGTTTCAGTTCTCTATCTAAACGCCAAGGAATACCGTCTATTTTAGCTAACAATGCAGGTGTGATATTCTCTAAGAATGCACCAAAATAGGCATTATTGATACTCTCTTTGTAAATTACTTGTGAGGTTATTTCGTGCTTTAAAAGCTCTTCTTTTACTTGATAATATAAGTGTTTGTTATCTTCATCCTCTTTATGTATTGGGCTTACATAAACCGCAACATATCTTGTATTTGGTTGTTTCTCTAAATTGATTAGATGATGTTTGATTTCTTTTATTGCAGTATCAGGACTATCAAATGCTAAACTGGTATCGTTATCCATATAAAATGGTTGACGAATATGTTTTTTAAGTGGTGGAAAGTAAGATTTATAACCTTTTTCAAAATAATTGTACAAGGGAATTACATAATCTTTTCTATCAGGCTTATGGTAGATAAAAAAGAACCTTACATTATCGTGTGGACTTGCTTTATAGGGACCAGGCTTTTTCATTCCTGCTTTTGGGTCTATACCTACACCATCATAAAACCTTAAATTGTTTGAGTGATAATGTGTTTGTAATACTTCATCTTCTGGAATATCGAAAAAGCCATTTTCATCTAATGGTAGTATGGCTCTAAATTCATCTGTATTTAGATAGTTGTTGTAAAAAGTGGTTATGTGATTAAAGTAAGGCTTGTACCTATTGCCTTTTCTTGGTACAGTATGCGGTATTTCTAAATGGTTTTTAAGCGGTATATTGAGTAATGGATATACTTGGTCTAAATGCTGTTTTGCATCTTCTGTAAGGTATTTAAAACGCTGTATTTCTTTGTTGTAAACTACTGTTTTGAAATATTCCGTAGGAATATTGATTTCATCAATACTTTTGGTAGCAACTTTAGAAGTGCTATCATAAGATAAAAGCAATGCAGGACTTTTTGTTAAACCTGAAAATTCAATTTTTAGGGTGTATTTGTTATAGCTGTTGTATTTGGTTGTTGATGCTTTAGCATCTAATAACCATACTTCTATATCGCCCACATAATTGAATTGTATTGCATCTGCAATAGCAATGAAATATTGATAGACCAAACGAGTATAAAGGTGCTTTGCAAACTTGGTACTGCTGTATAAATCTACTTTTGTTTTGAGTATGCAATCTTCTGTATCTTCAAAATTGGTATAGTAGAATTTATGTTTTACAACTTCTTCTTTTTGATTATCCCATAACTCATTGGGAAGCTCGGTTCTGTGTATAGGGAAATAACCTTCTTTTTTCTCGGTATAAAATCCAAACTCCTTCTGAATAGAAGGGTGTTTGAATGGAATGATATTTATAGTAAGGTTATTCATAAGCTATTTTTTGTTTAAGCTGTTGGTACTGGTGGATTATGAAATTCTCTTTTAATCTTTAAGGTTTCATCTAATATTACTCTGAAATTCTCGTATTTAGAACTATCAAAAGTTTCATATTTTTTTTGAATAATACTTTTAGGTTTTTGATATTCTTCAAGTTGCTTAAATGAGGTTTTTCCATTAATGGTATTGATTATATCAGTTTTATAAGCATCAACAGGGAAATAGTCTTCCATATAAAAATCCTCATTATTTATATGAGGTGTTCCATCCAATTTTGTATGATACATAGCTTTTAAGTTGGTTTTACCTTCTCTTGTTGCTATCTCTACTATTTTGTCATAATTTCTTCTGCCTTGACCGTCATAGTCAAAAGTACATAAGCATAATTGAGAGTCTTTTAAAATTGATAATAAAGACTGCTCAACAACCGCAGGAACATTGTCTGCACCACCACAATTGATAATATGAAAATCATAAGCATCATAATCAGGACTTAATTTTTCAATAGCTTGCATTATGTAGTTATAATCATTTGTACCCTCAACCAATAAAATATCTTTAGATGTACTTAATGCTAATGTTGCATCAATAATTGAAAACTCTCCGTTTGTGATTTCGCTTAACGCATTAATTCTATCTAACTTCAATACTTCTACACCTGTTTCCTTAGTGTTTTTGATTAGTTTAATATTGTTTTCGTCAATGCAGTTTAGAATCTTTGGTGAGTGTGTTGTGAATAGCGTAAAACAATCTTCTTTATCGATTATATCAATAATATCTTTTTTACGTTCAATGTGGATATGTGCATCTGGTTCATCTAATAAAATAAGTGTTTTATTATCTGCAAGTAGGTGTGTAATAGTGTAGATAAGTATTAGTTTTTTTTCTCCCTCACTTAATTTTTTAACATCAATATTATTAAACTTTATATCAGTTTTTCTGATAATTTTATCTGCTTTTATTTTTTCGCCTTTTACAGGCATACCAGTAATGAAAAGATAATAGAACAGTTTTTGTGTTAAATCTTTATTATTCTGTTGACCGAGTTCTAAAGTTGAAATGGTTTGAATAGGGATATAATTATTTGCAGATTCTTTTTGCAAACTAACTAACCTCTTAATTAAAGACAGAGCCTCATTATCTTCATACAATCCATAGTTTTTTTCTTCTATGGTAAATTGTACTTCTACATTTTCTCCAATCTTTAAAATATCCTTTATAAAAGATTTTATAATTGGGGCATCAGAACTCAATAGAGCAATTAAAGCAAACTCCCAAGAAAATTTATTGATATAAAGAAGTTTAGGAACAAACGAAGTTTGTTTTTTAATATCCTTAAAAAAATCAGAATAGCTTTCTATATAAATATTCTCCCACATCCTTAATTCTTCCCCACTATAAGAAGCAATTACATTGGTAGGTAAATATTTATTATGAGCTGATTTAGCAACTGCCGTGACTTCTTCTGAACCGTTTTGCTGAACAGACATCACACCATTATTTACAGTTACTAAACTATCTTCAAACGTGTAGGATATAGCATAACTAAAATCAGTTGCAGTATTGTGATACAAACTTGAGAAAATTAAGCTGACCGCTTCTAAAATATTACTCTTGCCAGAACCATTTAAACCTATTAAAGCTGTATAGTTAGTGCAATTAGTAAAGTCAAATGATACTTTTGCAGCATCTTTTAAGTTTTTATACCCTTGAATATTTAATTCTTGTAATTTCATATGTTGTCAGAATTAAAAATTATATTTTCAAAATCTAAAATGGCTTTGAAATTCATATCTTCTGATAAATTGTATTGGTCTTCCATAGCTTTACTCATTGAGATTAATTGCTTTGCAATAGACTTTTGTATGTTTAATGGAGGTAAAGGGATTTTTATTTGCTCAATACCCTTTTGATTTAATATTGGAATCGTAGTTTTAGTTTGTTCCTTTGTAATTTCTGACCTGAAAATATTTATATAAAAAAATAAAAATTCAAGATTCACTTTTTGTTCATCTACAACAATCCCTGTAATCTGTTGGTTTGATGTGGCTATTTCATTTTTTACAATACCAACTTTCCCTATAGTTCCAATACCAACAAACAGTAATGTATTCTTGTAAAAAACTCTTGCTTTTTTATCATCAATAGCTTTTTGGGTTAATGTTCTCGTAGAATTATATAAGTAAATCTCCTTTCCAATATCTGTTGGAGTATAAAAATTGACAGAACCATTAAAATAATCCTTTCTTGCAGAAGGCGGTGTCGTGCCAGTACTAATTTTTAATATTAAATTTTTAAATGGTATTAATTCATATTTAGCGTCATTCAATATTGATGGTTTATAAATATCCCACCTATCGTTTAAATCTTTAAATTTTACAAAAGTTAAACCTGATTTTTCTTCAATAGCTACATTTCTTATAATACCAAGTTGTTTATAGAGGTAATTCTCTATTTCAATTTCTTTGTTTACTGCTTCTTTTTTAGCTAATTCAGCTGTCTTTAATTTCTGATTGTACTCTTCTATTAATTTTTCTTGCGTAATGTCTGTTTCTAAACCTTGTCTTATAGCATCAGCATCATTTAATGGCGGTAATGGAATTTGAACATCTAAGAATTTTTTAAGGTCTATTCTTTGTCTGTTAGTAGTACCACTACTACAGGTTTGAGCAAACTCAATAAACTTTTTAGTTGTTGTGATAAGTAATAAAAACTGAGGTAAAATAGCTGTAGTGTCTACATTATACGTTGGAAAATCATTAGTAACAATGGCACCTTCCAAATCTTCTGGAATTAAGCCCATTGCTCCATTACGAGCATCTATTTTTGATAATATAAACTGCCCTGATTTTACAATGAATTGTCTTTTTGTTCCAATATTTTTACCTATTTCTGTATTTCTTAGCCTTACGCCTCCATTATTTCCACTTACTGTCACTCTTTTGTAAATGGTATCATTGTCAAGGTTAACAACATTATTGTTTTTGGTAAGGAACTTACCAATTTTAACCAATGGGAATTTTTTGTTGTATTCAAAGTCTTGACCTAATAAATGACTAACACTCCAATTATAAAGTTCCGAAAACTTAATAAAATTGATATTTTGCAGAGTAGATTCCATTACCATTCTATTAATTGGTTTTCGGTATTATTTTTAATACGTTCTACTTTGCCTGTTTTACTGCTCCATTTGTACTCAAACTTTGGTTTGAGTTCTTTCCATAATTCTTTTTTTACACGATATGGAGTATACTCATTTTGAATTAATGTTAATTCGTTATCTGAACTACCCCCAGTACTACTAATCCCAGCTTTTTCTACTGTTGCAATAGGAATTTCATAATCAAATTTATCTCTTACAATTGCTTTTATTTCTTCTTGAATTTGAGCTTCAATTTTCTTTTTCTGTTGGCGTAATTCTTTTTTAGTAGCTGCATCTAAAGCATCTTTGCCTCTTAGAGCTAATTTGGTTTTAATTTCTTCTAACTCGTCTTTGTATTTTGCTTTAACCGTTTTAGTAGCTTGAGCGGTGTAGTCTTTCCATTGCTTAGCTTCTTCATTGGTAAACTTCTTTAAGAATACTAAACTGGATTTTACAGTAGCTCCACTTTTCATAAATACATCTTGCGGAATAGAGGTAATTAAGATGATTTTTGCTGTACTCTCAAAGTATTCTCTAACCTTTGCTAAGTTTTGTGTATTCAAAACCCCTTCAGGCAATACAATACCTGTCCTTCCGCCTGGTTTTAATAAGCGGATACATCTTTCTATAAATAATACTTCTGTTAAACCACTCATACCATTTTTACCAATATGCAAGGTGTTTAGTAATGGTTTATCTATGTTATTATCTACTTGAAGCATAGCTTTAGCGTATGTTTCTTCTCCATACATTTGCTTGTATTTTGCGATACGCTTTTCATCTTTTAATTGGTCTGCTTTAGTAATTAATAAAGATTTTTCTACTCTTGCTCCGAAAGGCGGATTGGTTAAAATGACGTCAAAACGGTTTTCAAATATTCCGTTGATGTTTAATAAACCATCTCTGTGATGCACACCTCCGTGACCGTCTCCGTGCATTATCATATTCATTTTGGCAGTACGAGCCATTCGAGGATTGGCATCTGTACCAAAGATACAAGCGGATGATAATTTTTCTAAACGAGATATGTACTTGCCAGCTTCTTTGGCTTTTTCTTGTTCTTCACGTTTTCTGATTTGTGTTTCAAAGCCTAATTTGTGAATGATTTCATTAGAAATATCATTTAGCTTCTCTTCATCTTGGTCTGTTGTTTTTATCTCGTCAAAGGTTTTATTAACCTTGTCTTTTTCTAATTTAATATCGTTTTCAATCTTTTCTCTTACATATTCAAAAGCCTTGATTAAGAAACCACCAGAACCACAACAAGGGTCGCACATTACTTCATCTTCTTGAGGGTCTAAAACTTCTACTATAAAATCTACGACTGTTCTTGGTGTAAAAAACTGCCCTAATTCTCCTCTAAACGTTCCGCCTAAGAACTGTTCAAATGCAATACCTTTTACATCATCAGAGGTTGTAGAAAGGTTATATTTCTGTAGTTTCTTTACTATCTCTTTAAATGAACCTTGTTTGATTCTTATTTTATCATTGACATCAAAAAGTTCATCTTCTTCAAATTCATCTTTAGTTAATTCAAACCAATAATCCATATAAGGGATGTCGTCTTTTGGACCATTACGTTTTACATTAACAGGACGAATATTTTTCTCGTAATTAGATTCTTGTTTTTCAAATTGCTTTAATGTGAAAATATTATCTTCATCAGGATTGCGTTCGTACCTGATTTTCATAAACAGAATTTTACTTATTTCATCAAATGCTGCTTCTGGAGATAGTTTGTCGTTATTACGAATTACATTATGACATTGAAACAGTAGTTTAGAAAACTCGTCTCTTTCAAATGCTTTGGTTTGCTCTAATAACTTCTGAATTTTATCATTACTATTGGCTTCTTTAGCGTTTGGAATATCTAAAATTTCATCACTTAATGTTTTTGGTGTAACAGCTAAATTGACTTTAAAAACCTTGGTTTCTTTTTCGTTTGTAGTTACAAAAAACGGAGCATTCGCAAAGCGAGCATAGTTTTGACCTTGATAGTAATCTTCTGATTTTATGGTAATGTAATCGGCTTTACATTCTACCACAATAATTGGATTCAGTTTTTTGAGTTTATCCTCTTTGCTTCTCCATATTACAATATCTGCACTTGCTCTTCCTGTTCCTCTTTTAGAGCCTGTTAGTTTTACTTCTTGTGCCATTTGCTCTAAAGTGTATTCATAATGATTTACTAATCTACAAATGTATTTTTGTCTTACGTGTTCTTCAGGAGTCATTATCAACTCTTTCCCTAATAGGGGAGCAAATATTTTGTTACCGTTTATTTGTAGTTCTAATGACATAGTTATTTAGATTTTTTATTTTTTTGTTCCAATGCTTTGATGTGTTTATCAAAGTCGGAATTTATTTTTTGTGTTTTGTTAAAGCTATCGTACTCTTTTGCTGCTTTATTGACGGCTTGTTGATGAGACACCTTGCCTAAGCCTTCTAATACTTTGTATTCGTTGAAACTTAAAAACTTGTTTACGCTGTCTGCCAAAGCCTCCATAGTAAAGGTATTTCTACGTTCTATAAGGTTTTCTATGTAATCGAAATAACCTGATACTGTACGCTCTAATTGTTTAATTTCTTTTTCTTGTAGATAGTTCTTGGCTACTTTGGTGTCTTGTTTTAAAATTCTACCTTCTGGAGCATTTTTCCAAGTGGTCAAGCCCATATTATCGGTTTTACTATTTGCCTTTAGGTAGATAATTTCTGCTGCTGTTTTGCCTGTAATAGCAAAGTGAAATTTGTTTTGTACGGTAGCATAAAAATTTTTGGTAATGTCTGATTTTGGGTCGTAGTCTATACTACATTCAGCAAAAATATCTGTAATTTGTTGGTATATTCTACGCTCACTGGTACGAATAGAACGTACTCTGTCTAATAATTCTTTAAAATAATCTTTACCAAAAGCCGATGTACCTTGTTTTAAACGGTCATCATCCATTACAAATCCCTTAATGATATATTCTTTTAGAGTTTTGGTAGCCCAAATACGAAACTGGGTAGCTTTGGTGGAATTTACCCTGTAACCCACAGAAATAATGGCATCTAGATTGTAATATTTGGTTTTGTAATTTTTACCATCAGATGCAGTTGTTTCCAAAATGGAAATAACTGATTTTTCTTCTAATTCTCCACTTTCAAAAATGTTGCTTAAATGCTTACTTATAGCGGGAACACCTACCGAAAAAAGTTCTGCCATAGCTTTTTGAGTTAACCAAATGGTTTCGTCATTCAAAATAGCCTGAACTTTTACATCACCACTTGGGGCGGTGTATAGAATAAAGTTATTGTTGTTGGGTACTAATTCGCTCACTTGATTATTTTTTAAGTTTTACGAGTTCTTCTTCTGCAATATTTAAGGCTTGCAATGCCTGTTCTTCATTCTCTACCAACTGAAATACTTGGTCTGCTAACCAAAGTGAAAACAGGTCGTTATAGTCAAGTTTAAAAAGTTTTGCTAAAGGCTCTATGTGTTCTCGTTTAGCGGTTTTTTCTCCTCTTTCTATTTTACTAAGCATTGCGGTATCAATGTCTAACTCTGCGGATAAGTGCCTGAGTAGCATTTCTTGTTCTTCTCTTTTAGACCGTATTAAGTCTCCAAACTTGTTCATCCTTTGCTTATTTGTGTTAATTGCATTTGTCAAATATAGACAAATAAAAAATAAACAAGAACAAAAACCACAAGAAGAATTGAAAAAAGTGCAAAGATTGCAAACTACAGTTTATCTGTAGTTTTTTGATAGTGTCCGTAACTGGGTTGCGAGAGATGTGAACCTAATAAGGTTTTGAGCAAATTATCAATAGAACGGTCTTTAAGTTGGTATTTCTTTCCTATGATGATGGCTTCTTCACGTTTGAAGTTTTGCGGTAAGGCTTCAAAAAATTGCTTTTTATTATTAGCACCTTTAAAAACGCCTGTTTCTTCTTTCTTTGGTAGGTTGTTATACATTAACAAACTGTGTTGTAGATAGACATTTGCAATCAATAACGCCATTTCAAAATCTTCATCTGTACACGTAACATTTTCGGTACAATCGCCATTATCAAACTTGCGAAGCGTGGATAATATCATACAAATACGATACAGAATTAAGCCTAATCGTTTTACTACGCTTCCAGCTTCTTCTGCTGTAAAGGTGGTTACTTCTGTTAACCATTGTTGCCCTGTATAATTAACCGTTTGCCATTGTTCTTTGGATAAGTGTATTTGCGTTGGATTCGCTTCTAAGAAGTTTATCATTTCTAATACATTCTGCGATAAGGCTTCAAAATGGTCGTTTAAATTTAAGGTATTGCCGAAAGGCGATACATCTTTCCAAAGTTGCTCTACTTTAAATGTATAGAATAAAAAGCGACTGAATAAACCATCTTCTGCGGATGCAATGATATTGGCAACTTGACCAGGCGTACCTGATAACGCCACAGATATTTTAGGCTCTTTGATAATTACATATTCATTATCTGTTTTTCTTGAAACAGAAATGGTTTCAGAATGAAACGCTTTTCTGAGCATATCAGAATATCCGCCCCAATCTTGTTTAAAAACCGCTCCCATACTATCAGCTTCTGTTTCGCAAATAATTCCTTTACCCTCATTTTGTTGTATGTGTTGTAAAATTGCTGCATAAGATGTATTTGCAGGGATGAATACGACTTTAAAAGGTGGTTTTACAGGCTCTTCTGGAGTTTCTGTGTCGTCTTTCTTTCGGTTACGTTGTTCTACCTTGTATTGGGCTAATTCAGCTTCATAAATGGACTTATCTTGATTGCTTTGTTCTAATACACTTTCTTGATATGGGTCTGCTAATATTTTGGCAAATTTTAAAGCACCTTTTCCGCTTGCTGCTGGAGCTATGATAAACGAAAACAGATTAGGAAATACCGTCTGTTGAGCATAAACGCCCGATACATTAGGTAAACAACCGCTAAGAATAGACAATGCACCAGTAAAGAACACGTCACGTTCTCTTGGGTCTGTAAATGCCATTGTTCCTTTTCTTAAAATCTCTGGTAGATTATCAAATAATTGTTCGTCAAAAGTGGGTGTATTTTTTAGGTAGTCTTCATTGTTTACTATCTCAGTTGGTTGTATTGTATTCTTATGACTTGGATAGCTCGCAAATTGCATAACGTTGTTATCATAAGCCGATTTTACAGATGCTTTTATTTCTTCTTGGTTTAGGTCGTAAGTATTTAGAATAAGATGCAAAGTATCATCATACACGATTCCTCTCCTGTTGCAATTACAAGCCAATTGATATATGAAATTGTTTCGGTTGCCTTCTGCATAGCTTTCTTTGTTTTCGGTGAATGTGATACACTCGGTAAAGATTTCTGAACTATTATTGTTTTCATTAGAATTTAGATTTTGGGTTACTACTGTATTGGGTGCTGTTGGTTTGATTGGTTCTAAAACCCTTTCGGTTTTTACCTTGAACTTTTCGTTTTGTATATTCTTATATCCGTTAGGATCATAAGACACAAAACACAACCTTGTAATGTCTTTACATTTTGGGTCTGCTTCAATACCCACTTCTTTTTCATAAAACGCTTGCACTTGTGCATAAGCGGTTTTATGCTTCTCCATAGTAGAATCTACTTCAATAAAAACTTTTAGGCCATTACCACTTGGGCTTGTGAAACAAGCAAAAGTGTAAGGAATGGATTGTATTTTCTGTTTTGCTTCTTGAAGCTCGTCTGGTTCTAACTTATCAAAATCTAAGTGTACAAATCCGCTGTACATTTTAAAGTATTCCTTTTTACGACCGCCTTCAAAAGTTGCTGAAGGTGTAAAGGCTACTAATTCTTTTTTGAATTGGTCTGCTCGTTCTGGTTTACCCATTCCAATAGCCATACGGATAGCTTCTATAGGTTCTTTGTATTTGCCCTCAATAACGTCCTTTACTATTAGTAGTAAGGCTTTATTTTCTATGGGTTGATTGAAATGTTTATATATAGTTGATGATGCCATTTTAGAAGTATTTATGTGATTATTATCCATTGATAGGTGCTTTAAAATTTTTATCTAACAATTGGAGTATGTCTGATAAGCGGTAATAGATTTTGTACCCAATTTGGCAATAGCCTATGAGTCCGCTATCTCGCCAATATTGAGCGGTACGCTTACTTACATTCATTATCTGTAGAAACTCTTGGGTGTCGAAAAACACTTGGTCAGGATTGCTTCTTTGCTTGTCTTTAAGCATAAGCGTTAGTTCTGATAGTCTATCGTCTATCTGCTCTAACTTTTCGTCTAAAGGATGATAAAAGCCCATATCTAACTGCGTTTGTTTTGAATTAGATAATTGGCTGCTGCTTTTTCGATTTCGTCTGTAGAAGATTGACGGTTACGCTGTAACCATTCGTCTAACTCGGTACGATTGAAATAGAGTTTTTTACCCTGTGGGCAGAAATGCGGAACGGATTTCTGACTGGTAAGTTTGTAGAGATGTGAAGCACTTATATCTAAATAGCTACAAGCATCATTGAAGTTTAGTACTTCTTTCTTTAAGAGGTTTTGTTCCTCTATCTTTTGCTCAAGTCTGTTGAGCTTTTCTAAAATTAAATTTTCGTTACTCATTTTGTTACGATTTTTAAAAGTTTTACAATAAATTCTATTGCAAACTTCTATCGTAACAGGTTGGTAATCAGTAAGAAGGTAACGTCTTACTACTATATCTTACTCATCTTACTGTTTTTATTTACAGTTGTCTGAGAATGTCATCAATAGTGTCTTGTTCTTTAGGGTAGTTGTTCTTATTTTTATACAAATTATTACGTTTCAAATCCGTTCCTTTTTTAGAATAAAAGAGGTTTGATTGTTCAATAGTTGTAGGATTGAAATTGCTAAAGTGTTGCTCCATTTTTGAAACTATGTAACTGAATTGTGTTGTCTCACAACCTAAATGAATTTGAGGAGCACCTATCTTTAAATCTTTGCTTGTTAATACACTTACTAATTGCTCTACTGTGGTTTTATCTTCATTCAATAACTCTACGTGTATATTTAAAGCTGATAAGGTGGATTTTAGCTTTGTTGTATCTCCAGTAAAACCAAAAGACAAACGAGTATCTTTTTCAAACTTATAATCATCAATACCTAAAAGAATATTGTTTACAGTTTCAAATTCAGGCGTTGTTTTGTCAATATCTATATCTGGAATAGGCTGTTGAAGTAGTTCTCCGTAAAGCTCATTTTTATTTGACGGTAATTCCGAAAGGAATTGAGGATATAACTTTTCGGTTTCCTTTAGAAAACGAATTACGTTAGTAATGAGTTGAGGAACAACATAAGCTGTTAAGTCGGTTTTGGTAAAACTGTCTTGGTCTGTTCCTATTCTTAATAATAGGTCTTTGCAAGATTTCACTACGTTTTGAACTATCTCTTTTTTCTGAATCTCTCCAATGTCTTTATTTACACACTTAAAAACTCTGTCTGATAGTCTTGTAGCTTCATTTAAAAGCAAGTAATGATAAAACCTTTGTGTTGCTGTGATTGGTTCTTCTAATTGGATTTCAACTAATGGATGCAGAATGTCGTGGCTAATATCTGTATCTGCTTGCAGTAGGTAGATTTCCAAACCATCTTCCTTGAATAGATTAGGCTTGTTTTTGTGGATTTCTTTTAACGCTTTGTAATACTCGTTTATAGTCTGTGTAGGCTTCATAAATTTTGCAGACAAATTTTGTCTGTAAAACTTTTCATTGACCGCATCACTTGCCCAAGGTTTTAGGTCGCCATAAATGATGCTTTTAAAAATAGTTAGTTCCATATTATAAATCGAGTTGAATTTTATTAGCTGCTTCTTTCTTCTTGTTATCTATTACTTTGGCATATATCTGAGTAGTTTTCAGTTCTCTATGACCTAATAATTTTGATACGGTGTAAATATCTGTACCCATTGTAAGCTGTAGGGTTGCATAGGTGTGTCTTGCACAATGGAACGTGATGTTTTTAGTAATACCTGCACGAAGTACCCATTGAGCTAATTTAACATTGTGCCAAGCACTATATTTTAAGCCTTTGAATACACGCTCCGTTTTTTCCTTTTCTTCTCCTAACATATTACGAGCTTGCTCGGATATTGGTAGGGTTTCCGCTCCTTTGGTTTTTTGTTGTCTGAAACGAATGTAGTAGCCCATTTCATCAGAATGTTGCACCTCTGACCAAATTAACTTATTTATATCTGACCATCTTAAACCAGTAAGACAAGCGAATAAAAACGCAGTTTTT
This sequence comes from Mesoflavibacter sp. CH_XMU1404-2, assembly GCF_037029465.1. NCBI lineage: Bacteria > Pseudomonadati > Bacteroidota > Flavobacteriia > Flavobacteriales > Flavobacteriaceae > Mesoflavibacter > Mesoflavibacter sp. CH_XMU1404-2. Next base: position 148,854 of record NZ_JAYMEM010000029.1, read on the forward strand.
AGCTGCTTGCTTTCGCAATCTGCTTTTACTAATGCTTGAACTTCTTCTAAGGTTAAAAACTCTCTTTGTGGTTCTCCTTGTTTAAATCCCTGGACTTGCTCTGCAGGATTGTATTTTAAAATCCCATCTCTAACCGCTTGTTTTAATGCTGCTTTTAATTTGTTGAAGTAGGAGTACTTGGAATTTTGAGATAATTCGTTTTCACTTTTGGTTTTAGCTTCATTGTCTAAATAATCTTTAAAGCCCTGTACCCATTCACGATTAACTCTATCAAATGAAATATCTCTTGGACTGTATTTTCTTAGATGCTTACCAACACTATCCCAATTGCCATAATTACCTAAACTGGCTTTTCTCTTTTCTGTGAGTGCATCAAAGTATAATAGGAAACTTCCTTTTAGTTTCTCCTTGTCTTGAAAATCATAAATGTTATTCTGAATTTCTAAGTGCCTTTTGGCTCTGATACTTTCAGCTAATTGTAGTATCGTTTTATTTTGGTCTTTCTCTGCCTTAGTAAGTGAACCTTTTTCTGGGTCAGGTTTTAGATACAATTTTAAGTATTCATATTCTCGCTTACCATTGGCATAGTAATCTAAATACAAACTGATTTTGTTTCCTTTCTTGCGTTTTCTTAATGTTACTTTCATAAGGCTAAATTTTAAAGAGATTATCGATTTCTGTCCGTTTTATAATAGTACGCCTACCTAATTTTGCAATGCTCAATTGATTGCGTTTTATCATCCGCTGAATAGTCCATCTGCTTGCACCTAATAAATTGGCAGCTTCACTAATACTTAGAAATTCTTTATCTCTTAGATTGATATGATTTCCTGCTTGTGTAGGTAAGGTTTGCAGAGTTTGCAAGTTTTCGGAAGATGTAGGCTTGCTATTATTTATTTGCTCGGATAGGGTGGATTGTACTTTTTCTTCTCGCTTACGTTGTTTGTAGGCTCTACTTGCACACGTATGACCGCAATACTTAGTGGTGGTCTTTTGTGCAACAAAAGCCATTCCACAGAATTGACAGAATTTCGGTATTTTAATTGTACTGCTCATTTGGTGCTACTTGTAGCTCAATGTTGCTTGGTGGTGCTATATGGTGCATCATTTCGCTTTGATTTGTTGCTTTATGATTTGGGCAACAGATAAGCTATTAGGGCAACAATTGAACAACAAATATAAGAAATAAAGAGCAATTGGGCAACAAAAAAGAGATGATAAAATCTTATAAAATCAATAAAAACAAGTAGTTAGAAAACAAAAGAAAGATAATTACTTTCCGATACAAAAATTAGCAAAAATATTACCTAAAAGATCATCGCTGGTAATCTCTCCTGTTATTTCTCCAAAATGAAATAAGGCTTGTCTAATATCTATTGCCATCAAATCTCCAGAAAGTCCAGTTTCTAAACCGTATTTCACTTTTTGGATTTCTTCAAAAGCTTTTAATAAAGCGTCGTAATGACGTGTATTTGTAACAATAGTTTCGTTATTGTTAAGCGCACCGGTATTAACAAAACCTATTAGTTTTTCTTTTAAGTCTTCGACACCTTCGTTATTTTTTGCCGAAATCATCAATGCATCAATATGCTGGATTGTACCTAAAGATTGTGATACTTCTTCTTTTTCTTCCGCAGATAATTGATCTACTTTATTTGCAACAATTAACATTGGTTTTAACGGAAACTTATTTTTAATCTTTTCTACCTCTACAATCAAACGTTCGCTTTGCGCTTTAAATTCGTTAGCAGAAAATAAAAAGACTACCACTTGCGCTTGGTCAATTTTCTCGAAAGTTTTTTTAATTCCAATATTTTCTACAACATCTTTTGTATCTCTAATTCCTGCTGTATCAATAAATCTAAAACCAATACCATTAATTACAAGCTCATCTTCAATGGTATCTCTGGTTGTTCCTGCAATGTCACTTACTATGGCACGTTCTTCATTTAAAAGTGCATTAAGTAATGTAGATTTACCAACGTTTGGCTCTCCGACAATTGCTACAGGTATACCGTTTTTAATCACATTTCCTACTGCAAAACTATCTATTAAACGTTTTAAAACGAAAGAAATACGATCTACCAAATCTTTAAATTGTGTACGATCTGCAAACTCAACATCTTCTTCAGCAAAATCTAATTCTAACTCAATTAAAGACGCAAAATTTAAAAGCTCTTCTCTCAACTTAGCAATCTCAGAAGAAAAGCCACCACGCATTTGCTGCATTGCAATTTGATGTGATGCTTCATTATCACTTGCAATTAAATCGGCTACAGCTTCGGCTTGGCTTAAATCTAGCTTTCCGTTTAAAAAAGCACGTAAAGTAAATTCGCCAGGATTTGCCATTCGGCAACCTTTTCTTAAAAATAGCTGAATAATTTCTTGTTGAATATATACCGATCCATGACAAGAAACCTCAACAACGTCTTCACCTGTGTAAGAATTTGGGTTTTTAAAAACCGATACTAAAACCTGATCTATCACGCGGTTGTCGTCAATAATATGTCCCAAATGTATGGTATGCGTCTTTTGGTCGCTAAGCGACTTTTGGCTTTTTACAGACTTAAAATTACCTGCTGCTATCCTAATGGCATCTTTACCCGATAATCTAATTATGGCAACTGCACCAGCGCCAGAAGCGGTTGCTAAAGCTACTATGGTATCGTTATATATCATAGTGCAAAAATATGCATATTTTATTCAACTTTTATAGTTTATATTTGTTGCAAACTTATTTGTAATGAAAAACACTTTGATATTAATTATTTCGGTTTTAGCATTGTTTTCTTGTAAAGAGGAAAAAAAGGAAATCACAGTTTTTGGAACTAACATTGGTGATTACGCACCTACTTTTACTGCACCAACTCCTGATGGTACAGTACTAAGCATTAACGATGTAGATGCCAAAGTCACTATTTTAGATTTTTGGGCTAGTTGGTGCGGACCTTGCAGAAAAGAAAACCCAAACGTAGTTAGAATGTATAACCAATATCACGATAAAGGTTTAGAAATTGTAGGGATTTCTTTAGATAAAGCACAACAAAAAGACAGATGGTTAAAAGCTATCGAGCAAGATAAACTAACTTGGAAACATGTATCTAACCTACAAGGTTGGCAAGAGCCAATTGCACAAACTTATGGTGTAAGATCAATACCTGCTACTTACATATTGGATAAAGACGGTAAGATTGTTGCAAAAAATTTACGTGGTAAAGCTTTAGAAGATAAAGTTTCTGAGTTATTAGCGAATTAAAATTTTTATTTCACTTTCGTGGAAAATCAAGAACTTCGATAAAACATCGGAGTTTTTTTATTTAGATTTTGCCTAACTTTTTCATTACAAACAATAAAATGATTGGTAATGCTAAAACAACAACCATTGTTAAATTAATTTGAAACAAGTACGGAACAAAAACTAAAGTAGTTACATAACCACCAATTGCGCCTCCAAAATGCGCATCATGTCCAATATTACCAATACGTTTTTTCATTCCGTAGATAGAATATAATAAATATCCAATACCAAAAACATAACCAGGAATTGGAACAGGAATAAAAAAGAAAAACAAACTCATGTCTGGATTAAGCAGTATTGCAGCGTATAAAATACCTGTAACTGCTCCACTTGCTCCTACTGCGCTGTAATGGTATTCATCTTTATGAAAATATAGCGACAATAATCCTCCAGCAACTAAGCTAACTACGTAAATAATTATAAATTTAAGTGAACCAACATATGCAATTACATTGTTTGCAAAAAAATACAGCGTAATCATGTTAAATAATAAATGCTGTGTATTTACATGCAAAAATCCAGAACTAAACAATCTAAATTGTTCGCCTCTTTTTATGGCACCAACATTAAATTTATACTTATCAAAAAAACCATAATCTTCAAATCCTTTATAAGATATTATAACGTTTGCAGCGATTATAATTATTGTAACAATTGCTAAATTACCCATTTCAATATTTAAGTTTCATTCAAATATACTATATATTTGCCAAGCTAAACTAAGAACGCATCATGCAATTTATTGCCTACATATTAATCTACCCTTTTTTGTGGTTAATCTCTATCTTACCTTTTAGATTACTTTACGCTTTTTCCGATGGATTGTACATTTTAATCTACCGTATTATTGGCTACAGAAAAAAAACCGTAAAGGAAAATTTAAGACTTGTTTTCCCTGAAAAATCTGAAGCTGAAATAAAAACCATAACAAAAAAATTCTATCATCATCTATGTGATATGGTTGTTGAAGCTATAAAATCAATGACTATTTCTGAAAAAGAAATGAAGAAACGCTTCACTTTTAAAAATATTGAAGAGCTTAAAAAACACGAAAAAGAAGGTAAGAGTATTGTAATGATGACTGCGCATTATGCCAGCTGGGAATGGATTTTTATATTACAAACCTATATAAACTACACTGGTTATGCTATATACAAACGATTAAACAATAAGTATTTTGATCGTTTAGTAAAACGTATTAGAGCACGTTACAACTCTTATTTAATAACTACTAAAGAAACTTTTGAAGTTTTACAAAAAGCCAAAAATAAAGGCGAATTAACAATTAATGGCTTTGCTGCAGACCAAAGCCCTAAACCAGATAAAGCTTACCATTGGTTAGATTTTATGGGCATTAAAGTACCTGCTTATACTGGTGCCGAATTAATGGCTAAACGTTTGGATATGACCGTAGTGTTTTTTGGTGTAAAAAGAATTAAAAGAGGTTACTACGAAACTACAATTACTACAATTGCAGAAAACCCGCATGATTATAAAGATTACGAAATTACAGATCAGTTTTTTGAATTAGTAGAAAAACAAATTCACGAAGCTCCAGAATTTTATTTATGGACGCATAAACGCTGGAAACACAGAAATAAAGTGCCAAAAGAATTCATGTAATAACAAAAAATTTCAGAAAACAACATCTAGTTATCTTCTGAAATTTCTTTTTTTAAAACTTTTTGTTTGTCTAGAAGTTTGGACTTAATCCGTATTCTTCATAAAATTTATCTAATATATCTACTACTTCATCTGCAGTATCAACTAAATGTATTAAATCTATATCACCAGGACTGATGTTTCCAAAGCTATCTAAAAGTGTAGTTTTTACCCAACCCATTAAACCTTCCCAAAACTCGGTACCAACTAAAATAATTGGGAATTTTTCAATTTTATTAGTTTGAATTAGGGTTATTGCTTCAAATAATTCGTCTAAAGTCCCAAATCCACCAGGCATAACTACAAATCCTTGTGAGTATTTTACAAACATAACTTTTCTTACAAAAAAGTAGTCAAAGTCTAAGCTTTTATCTGAGTCTATATAAGGATTATCATGTTGTTCAAAAGGTAATTCTATATTTAATCCTACAGATGTTCCGCCAGCTAAATGAGCTCCTTTATTACCTGCTTCCATAATACCTGGTCCACCACCAGTAATTACACCATAACCGGCATTAACAATTTTTGAAGCTACTTCTTCTGCTAATTTATAGTATTTATGTTCTGGTTTTGTACGTGCAGATCCAAATATAGATACACTTGGTCCTATTGCACTCATTTTTTCAAATCCGTTAACAAACTCACCCATGATTTTAAAAATCGCCCAAGAATCGTTTGTTTTCTTTTCATTCCAACCTTTAGGATGTTGTTCTTTTCTCATATTATAGTTTTAAAAAATTCAAACAAACAAATTTAATAGATTTGAAAGGATTTAGCTGTTCTATTCACATTTTTTAAACAAAAAAAGACTAGCAATATTGCTAACCTTTATATAACATTCTAAAAATGAATATTTTATACTAAAAATTACAGTGGTTTTCTTCCTGAAATGATGTTATAAAGCACTGCTATTACTGCAATTACTAATAACACATGTATTAAACTTCCGGTTCCCATTCCTGAAACAATTCCGAAAAATCCAAGAACCCACATGATGATACAAATTACGGCTACTAGCCAAAGAATACTTCTCATAATATATTGGTTTTTAATGGTTAATGTTACTTAAAGTTACATATCTAAATCACCAATATATGTTAACAAAATCGTAATTAGCTAATTATTAAGAGTTTAATTCTTTCTTTAAAAAACGTGCTGTATGACTCTTTTTATGTTTTGCAACTTCTTCTGGAGATCCTTCTGCCACTACTTGTCCTCCGCCTTTACCGCCTTCATAACCAATATCTATAATATAATCTACCGTTTTAATTACATCTAAATTATGCTCTATAATTAACACAGTATTACCTTTATTAGCTAATTTATTTAACACTTGCATTAACACTCTTATATCTTCAAAATGAAGTCCTGTTGTTGGCTCATCTAAAATGTAAAAAGTATTTCCTGTATCGCGTTTGCTAAGCTCGGTTGCTAATTTTATACGTTGCGCTTCTCCACCAGAAAGCGTTGTACTTTGTTGTCCTAAAGTGATATAACCTAATCCAACATCTTTTATCGTCTTTAGTTTTTTATGAATCTTAGGTATGTTTTCAAAAAAGTCTACCGCTTCATTAATGGTCATATCTAATACATCACTAATGCTTTTTCCTTTGTATCTTATTTCTAAAGTTTCGCGATTAAAACGTTTACCTTGACATGTTTCACATTCTACGTAAACGTCTGGAAGAAAATTCATTTCAATTACTCGTAATCCGCCACCTTTACAAGTTTCGCATCTTCCGCCAGCCACATTAAAACTAAATCTACCTGGTTTATAACCACGTATCATCGCTTCTGGTATTTTGGCAAAAAGACTTCTTATTTCGTCAAAAGTTTTAGTGTATGTTGCTGGATTACTTCGTGGTGTACGACCAATTGGCGATTGGTTAATATCAATCACTTTATCAATGTGTTCTAAACCTTTTATGCTTTTGTAAGGCATTGATTTTTTTACACCATTAAAGTAATGTGCATTTAGAATTGGATACAACGTTTCGTTAATTAACGTCGATTTTCCGCTTCCTGAAACACCTGTAACACCTATCATTTTTCCTAACGGAAATTTTACAGAAACATTCTTTAAGTTATTACCTGTACAGCCTTTAAGCTCTAAAAACTTACCGTTACCTTCACGACGCTTTTTGGGGATTTCTATTTCCATTTTACCATTAAGGTATTGCGCTGTAATGGTATTTCCTTTTAATAACGCTTTTGGCGTACCTTCACTTATAATTTCTCCTCCATGTTTTCCTGCTCGCGGACCAATATCTATGACATGATCGGCACGTTCTATCATATCTTTATCGTGCTCCACAACTATTACAGAATTACCAATATCACGTAAAGACACCAAACTGTTAATTAGCTTTTCGTTATCGCGTTGATGTAAGCCAATACTAGGTTCGTCTAAAATATATAACACGCCAACTAACTGCGATCCTATTTGTGTTGCCAATCTAATACGCTGTGCTTCTCCACCAGATAAGGATTTTGAACTTCGGTTTAACGACAAATAATCTAATCCTACATCTAATAAAAATTGAATTCTGGCACGAATTTCCTTTATAATTTCTTCTGCTATTTTTAGTTGCGTTTTGCTTAAATGTTGTTCTAAATCGCCAAACCAAGCAGAAAGCTCGCTTATGTCCATATTGGCTAATTCAGCAATATTTTTTTCGTTTACTTTAAAATAAAGCGACTCTTTACGTAATCTACTACCTTCACATTCTGGACATTCAATTTTGTCCATATATTCTTTTGCCCAACGTTTTAAAGATGTTGACTCTGCTGTATTGTACTGGTTTTCAATAAAATTAGCGACACCTTCAAAATCTATTTTATAATCTCTGGTAATACCTAATGTTTTACTTTCAACAGAAAACTTCTCATTTCCGCCATATAAAATCACCTGCTTTGCTTCGTCTGGAATAGACTTGTACGGATCTGTTAATTTGAAATTATAGCGTTGTGCAATAGTTTCTAACTGTTTAAAAATCCAGCTCTTTTTTTCTGGTCCATGTGGCGCTAATGCACCAGCTTTTATAGACAAAGAATCATCCGGAATTATTTTTTTCTCGTTAACTTGATACAAGGTTCCAATACCGTTACATTTAGGACAAGCACCTTTTGGCGAGTTAAAAGAAAAGTTGTTAGGTTCTGGATTTGGATAAGAAATCCCTGAACTTGGACACATCAAATTTCGGCTAAAATAACGTGCTTCTTGCGTATCTTGATCAATCACCATTAACACGTCATCACCATGATACATTGCTGTATTGATTGTCTCGGTTAAACGTTTATCGTTATCTACATTTTCATCTATCTTTAAGCGATCTATAACAATTTCTATATCGTGTGTTTTGTAACGATCTAGTTTCATGCCTTTAACCAAATCTCTAATTTCGCCGTCTGTTCTCACCTTTACAAAACCTTGTTTTGCAATTTGCTCAAACAACTCGCGATAATGTCCTTTTCTAGATCTAATCACTGGCGCTAACACGTTAATGCGCTTACCTTTATAACTTTCTTTAATTAATTTTTTAATTTGCTCATCACTGTAACTCACCATTTTTTCGCCTGTATTGTAGCTATAAGCGTCACTACCTCTTGCGAATAATAGTCTTAAAAAGTCATAAATCTCGGTAATGGTACCAACGGTAGATCGTGGTGATTTGCTGGTTGTTTTTTGCTCTATAGCAATTACGGGCGACAAACCATCTATTTTATCTACATCTGGTCGTTCTAATCCGCCTAAAAATTGTCTAGCGTACGCCGAAAATGTTTCGATGTAACGACGTTGTCCTTCGGCATAAATGGTATCAAACGCTAAAGACGATTTTCCGCTTCCTGACAAACCAGTAATCACAACTAGTTTTTCTCGTGGAATGGTAACGTCTATATTTTTTAAGTTATGTGCTCTTGCGCCTTTAACTTCAATGTTTTCTTCAAAATTTGTCATAGCAATTTTTAGCAAATATCTGTGAATTGGCAAAGTTGCAAAGATACGGTTTTTATCAATCTTTTTGAAGTGCAATTAGTTATCATTTTCTTAATGAAGTCTTTGTGATTTTTTATATTTTCGTTGTCACGGAAATTAAAAAACAGATACTAATGAAACTTTTAGGAATAGGATCAAGAATTAATCATACATCATACGGAAAAGGCGTTGTTACCAATGTTGACAGTCAACAATATTGGGTAACATTTATTGAAAACGGATTAGAAACTATACCGTTAGATGATGATTTTGAAACTATTGAAGCTGCCGAAAACGAGGTAGATACAGTTAGCTTTTTTGATATTGAAAGTAGCTTGGTAAGTATCTTAAAAAAATACAGTGATGTCTCTGAAGTTGTGCATATTGGCGACAAATGGAAAGGCGGCACAATGGAATTAAAACCAGCTGACGACAATTTAAAAAGTAAGGAGATAAAAATTGAAGACTTTTTTCATAAGATTACAATGGTTCGTGATCGTTTGCGTGTGATGGAACAAAAAATAAACTCTAGCAATCTTGAAGAACAAGAAAAAATAGATTTACAGCAATATATTACACGTATTTATGGTAGTTTAACCACATTTAACGTCTTATTTAAACTGAAAGAACAACAGTTTGTTGGGCAGAAAAAGAAATAGTTAGCAGTTAGCAGTTAGCAGTTAGCAGTTAGCAGTTAGCAGTTAGCAGTTAGCAGTTAGCAGTTAGCAGTTAGCAAAACTAAAATTATGTAGTTAAACTTTGTTTTCTTATTAATTATTTGCCAAACATATTAGTGATAATTCGTGTTTTATTCTGACCTCGAAGTTTTAATATCATCCAACTCTAAACCTAAAAACATAAATTTATGAAAGGTTGGTAATTGCGCATTTGTTTCGGTAGTTTTCCAGTCGCTCCATGTTGCTTCCAAACCACCAATTGGCAAAATATCTACCCACATTTGAAAGCTTTTAGGTTTATAATTCTCGTCTAAATGCCATAAATAAGAATCGCCTGGTGTACTTCCGCCTTTTGTGTAAGTAACTAACAAACCTTCTTCTCCGTCTTCGTTTTTGGCAATACTTCGTTTTGTTCCAGCATCAAAAACTTTATATGGCGCTACTAACCAAAACGTATCATTATTAAAATAATCTATTGCTTTTTGTACGTATTTCTCTTTTTCTACGCCATTATACGCTTGATCTTGTACAAATACTTTGGAGTTGCTTTTGTCATTTAAATCTAGCTCTACTCTAAAATGACTCCAAAATACATTACAAGTATTTTCTAATTTGTTCCATTGGTATTTGTGTCTTTGTTTAAAAGTAAACTCTATATAATCGGTATTTTTATAAGCCTCGTAATCTAAAGCTTCTAACATTTTATTAGCTAAAATATCCGCTTTTTCTGTTGGGTTTATTTGAGGTAAATCTTCTGCATATTTAAAGTATACAAATCCAAAAAACAGTAATGATGGTAGTGTAAAAAAGATAATTACTCCTAAAATTATTTTAAATATTTTCTTTGCTTTTATTGCCATAATATTACGATTTTCAAAAACTTTAGATTTGAAATTAAAATTGTTCTCGATACAATTTTTTGTTCAACTTTGACTCAATTCAACTCACTTCGACTACGCTCAGTGACCAACATTTAATTACAAACACTTGGTTATTACAAAAAATCACTCGAACTGACGTAGATGATATTTTAAAATCCAACTGCGGTATCGTCGCCTCTTGGATCTGCGCCACCTTCTAATTGCCCGTTTTCTTTTACTAAAATAGCATCTACTTTACCAATTACAGGTGTACGATTTATATTTATAATATATCCTTTTTCTTGTAATTTATTGGTTAATTTTTCATTAAAAGCGTTTGGTTCTGCTCTAATTTCGTCAGGCAACCATTGATGATGAAATCTAGGCGCTTCTACTGCTTCTTGCATACTCATGTCAAATTCATGCACATTAATTATAGCTTGCATCACGCTAGTGATAATGGTAGATCCGCCAGGTGTACCAACAACCATATATAGTTTTCCGTCTTTTTCTACAATTGTTGGCGTCATAGAACTTAGCATACGTTTTTCTGGTAAAATACTATTAGCTTCAGCTCCAATTAATCCGTATACGTTTGGCTCGCCTGGTTTACTTGAAAAATCATCCATTTCGTTATTAAAAAAGAAACCTAAGCTTTTTGAATATAATTTAGAACCATAACCAGAGTTTAATGTAGTGGTTACCGCAACTGCATTACCGAATTGGTCGACAATAGAATAATGTGTTGTTTCATCACTTTCAATAACCTGAACATCACCATGTGCTATTTTAGTTGAAGGCGTTGCTGACTCAAAGCTAAAATCTTTCATTCTATTAGACGCGTAACTTTCACTAATTAATTGGTTTTGCGGAATGTTTACAAAATCAGGATCGCCTAAATAAAAACTTCTATCGGCATACGCACGTCTTTCGGCTTCTGTAATTACTTGAATGGCTTTAAGGGAATTATGCCCAAATTCATCTAAATTATAAGGTTCAATTTGTTTCATAATTTGCGCTAAACAAATTCCACCACTTGATGGCGGCGACATTGAAATGATCTTTAAATCATCATAAGTAAATGTAATTGGATCTCGCCATTTGGCTTCATATTTTGCAAGGTCTTCTTTTGTGATGATTCCACCATTCCTTTGGATAAAATTTGCTATAGAATCTGCGATTTCACCTTTATAAAAGGCATCACGACCATCTATCATAATTTTAACCAATGTTTTTGCCATTTGTTTGTTTTTAATCGTATCACCAGCTTTCCATTGTTTAGCAAACAGAATGGTATCTTTATTAACTTCAAGAAAATCTTTTCGTTTTTCATCTAAAACAGCTTGTTGCTTTTTAGTGACAACAAAACCACGATTAGCCAAATCTATCACAGGTTGCATAATGGTCTGAATAGGCAAACTTCCAAACTTGTCGTGTACTGCAAATAAACCAGCAACAGTACCAGGCACGCCAACAGCCAATCCGCCTTTTGTACTTAAATTAGGGACGACATTACCCAAACTATCCAAATACATTTGTTTTGTAGCTGCAAGTGGCGCTTTTTCGCGATAATCTAACGCACCAATTTCACCATTTTCTAGTCGGTAAACCATAAATCCGCCACCACCAATATTTCCAGCATAAGGGTAACATACCGCTAAAGCTAAATCTGTTGCTACCATAGCATCAAAAGCGTTTCCGCCATTTTTAAGAATCTCTACTCCTATTTTTGAAGCTTCAGCTCTTGCTGAAACTATCATAGCTTTATCTGCAATTACACCTTCTTTTGTTAGTTTTTTGTCTTCTTTACAATTGAAAAATGAAAGAAAAACAATTATTAAAAGTAACCTGTATTTCATGATAATTCTTGGTTGATTTGGATTAGCTTTTCTTCTGAAAATGCGATAAGCTCCTCAAAAAAAGAGGTAAATTCAGCTTCAAATTCGTCATAAAATAAATCAAGTTCTTTTGTAGCTAAATTCATTTGTGATCGGTTTTTGGTGCGCTTATTCATTCCGTCTAATACTTTTGCTATGCCTTCTTTTGTCGCATAACTTAACAACCAATTTCCTGAAATTAAATGTGGCATCATTTTTAAGATGCGTTGTGGCAAAATGTCGATATTATCAGTTAAGATTTGATAAAAATTTTCGGCATAATCTTCTAATGGCACATCAGAATATTTTGACCAGTTTTTGGCTAAAAAATGATCATATAAAATGTCTACAATGATGCCAGAATAATGTCCGTAATTTTTATGAAGCCTTTTAGTGCTTTGCCTAACTGTTGGATGCGCATCTGTAAAGGTGTCGATTTGACGGTGTAATAATATACCTTTTTGAACTTCTATCGGGTAGGTTTTATACTTTTTACCACGTATTCCATCGGCGATAAAGTTACCAATAGTCAGCATTTTGTTATTTCCAGAAAGGTAGATATGCGCTAAGTAGTTCATTCAATAAATATATGTATTTTTACACTTTTAAAATCAACAAAACAAAGATAACTAACATAATGACACTTATAAAATCTATATCAGGAATTAGAGGAACCATTGGCGGTAACGTTGGCGATAACTTAACACCAATTGATGCTGTAAAGTTTGCATCGGCTTACGGTACATGGCTAAAACAACAACGCGATAAAACAGATTATAAAGTTGTAGTTGGTCGTGATGCGCGTTTATCTGGTGATATGATTCAAAATTTAGTGATGAATACACTTGTAGGTTTAGGTATTAATGTGGTTGATTTAGGGTTGTCAACAACTCCAACAGTAGAACTTGCCGTACCAATGGAACACGCAGATGGCGGCATTATTTTAACTGCAAGTCATAACCCAAAACAATGGAACGCTCTAAAGTTGCTTAACGCGAAAGGTGAATTTTTAAATGGTGAAGAAGGGCAAAAAATATTAGAAATTGCCGAGTCTGATAACATGACGTTTGTAGAAGTTGATGATTTAGGTAAAATCACTAAAAACGACGCTTACTTTGATTTGCATGTTGAGGAAGTTTTAGCATTAGATTTAGTGAATAAAAAAGCAATAGAAGACGCTAATTTTAAGGTTGTTGTCGATGGTGTAAATAGTACTGGCGGTATTGCTATCCCTTTACTTTTAGAACGTTTAGGTGTTGAAGCTATTGAATTATATTGTGATCCAACAGGTCATTTTCCTCATAATCCAGAACCTTTAAAAGAACATTTGGGCGATTTAAGTGATGCTGTAAAAAAACATAATGCAGACTTTGGAATAGTTGTAGATCCAGACGTGGACCGTTTAGCGTTTATGGATGAAAACGGAAATATGTTTGGTGAAGAATATACGCTTGTAGCTTGTGCAGACTGGGTTTTAAGTCAAACACCTGGTAATACAGTTAGTAATATGAGCTCTACCAGAGCCTTAAGAGATGTTACCGAAAAGCACGGAGGAACTTATGAAGCTTCAGCTGTAGGAGAAGTAAATGTTGTAGAATTAATGAAGAAAAACAACGCCGTTATTGGTGGCGAAGGAAATGGCGGAATTATCTATCCTGCTTCTCATTATGGTCGTGATGCATTAGTTGGAGTAGCTTTATTTTTAAGTCTATTAGCCGATAAAAAAATAAGCGTTAGCGAACTTAGAAAAACATACACCAGCTACTTTATGAGCAAAGAAAAGATAGAATTAACGCCTACCTTAGATGTTGATGCTATTTTAAAAGCAATGGAAAACAAATACAGTAATGAAAATTTAACCACTATTGATGGTGTAAAAATTGACTTTGCTGAAAGTTGGGCACATTTAAGAAAAAGTAATACAGAGCCAATTATTAGAATATATACTGAAGCAAAATCTCAAGAAGAAGCAGATACTTTGGCAGCTAAAATTATTTCAGAAATTAAAGAAATCGCTAATATTTAGTATATTATAGCTTAAAATTTTCAGGTTATGTACACAGCAAACACTAAAAGAACCGAAACTTCAACATTAGAGACTTATTTCTCTCAATTTAGAAAACATATTATAGGTATAGACCAAGAGTTTGAATCGCCTTACGGAACACAAAAAATGGTGTATACAGACTGGACAGCTTCTGGTAGATTGTACAGACCGATTGAAGATAAAATAATAAATGATTTTGGTCCTTTTGTAGCCAATACACATACCGAAACTACAGTCTCTGGTACCGCAATGACTAATGCGTATCACAAAGCAAGACAAATCATTAAAGGACACGTTAACAGTAATAAAGATGATGTTTTAATTGTTGCTGGAAATGGTATGACAAGCGTTGTCAATAAGTTTCAACGTATTTTAGGGTTAAAAGTTCCTGAAAATTTAAGCAAATACACTAATATACCTAACGAACTTAGACCAGTGGTTTTTGTAACACATATGGAGCATCATTCTAACCAAACATCGTGGTTAGAAACTATGGCAAAAGTAGAAGTTATTCCTGCTGGAGCAGACGGTCTATTTTGCATGAAAAACTTAGAAGCGTTACTAAAAAAACACAAAGATTGTCCTTTAAAAATAGCTTCTGTTACTGCTGCATCTAACGTTACTGGTTTAAAAACACCTTATCACGAAATTGCTAAAACCATGCATAAACATGGTGGTGTTTGTTTTGTAGATTTTGCTTGTGCTGCACCTTATGTAGATATCAATATGCATCCAGAAGACAAAGA
The DNA here is from genome assembly GCF_037029465.1 of Mesoflavibacter sp. CH_XMU1404-2. Lineage (NCBI taxonomy): Bacteria > Pseudomonadati > Bacteroidota > Flavobacteriia > Flavobacteriales > Flavobacteriaceae > Mesoflavibacter > Mesoflavibacter sp. CH_XMU1404-2. Next base: position 163,997 of record NZ_JAYMEM010000029.1, read on the forward strand.
CGCTTATTTAGACGCTGTATTTTTCTCTCCTCACAAATTTTTAGGTGGACCAGGTACGTCTGGCGTATTGGTTTTTAATAAAAAACTATATAAAAACATGATTCCTGATTGTCCTGGTGGCGGTACTGTTAGTTGGACAAATCCTTGGGGAGAACACAAATATATTGACAATATAGAAGATCGTGAAGATGGTGGTACACCAGGTTTTTTACAAACTATAAAAACGGCTCTAGCTATTAAGCTGAAAGAGCAAATGGGCGTAAAAAATATTTTAGATAGAGAGCATGAAATGTCTCATCATATTTTTAAAAGCTTAAAAAATATTGAAAACGTACATGTTTTAGCTGCAGAACACGAAGATAGATTAGGTGTATTTTCTTTCTATATTGAAGATTTGCACTTCAATTTAGGTGTTAAATTATTGAATGATAAATTTGGTATTCAAACACGCGGCGGATGCAGTTGCGCTGGTACTTACGGACATTATTTATTACACGTTGACAAAGAAAAATCTCACTCTTTAACTTGTGAAATTACAGCAGGCGACTTATCGCACAAACCAGGTTGGATACGCATGTCTATTCACCCAACTACAACTTGTGCAGAAGTAGATTATGTATGCGAAAGTATTGAGGCTTTAGCTAAAAACCATAAAGAATGGGCTGAAGACTATGAGTATAACAAAGCAAATAACGAATTTATTCATAAAACATACATCCCAAAGCAAACAACTAAAGTTTCAGATTGGTTTGAATTATAATGTTTTAAACAAATACAACTAAAACATTTTCAGACAATTAAAACAATATCGATTTTCTTTCGTTATAAAAGTCAAAAAAAAATTGTTAATTGCTGTACACTTTTCAAATTGAAAACCTTATTTTCAAAGAAAATTGTATTGCTATAATTTTTAAAAGCTATAAAAAGAAAATTGAAATTTAACTACACTTTCATTGTATTTTGCTTGCTTTCCATTTCGGCGTTAAGCCAAAATAAAATGGATATCAATGCTGTTTTTGACACCAGCAATCACAGTATTGCAATCACTCAAAACATCACTTATTACAACAATTCTAACAAGGTTTTAGATACTATTTACCTTAACGATTGGAGTCATAGTTATTCTTCAAAAACATCTCCTTTAGCCGAGCGTTTTGCAGACGAGTTTAAAACTGTTTTTCACTTTGCAAAAAATGAAGATCGTGGTTATACGGCTATTACAAAAATAAGTCAGGACAATACTTCTTTGTTTTTTGACCGTTTAGACAAAAAGCATATAGACATCATTAAAGTTGCATTAAAAAAGCCTTTACAACCTAAAAGCAGTTATAATTTAACTTTAAATTACATTGTACAAATCCCAAATAACAAGTTTACTCGTTACGGTGTAACCGATGATGGTCAATATAACTTACGGTTTTGGTATATAACTCCTGCTATTTTTGATGGGACTTGGCATTACTATAGCAATAAGGATTTAGACGATTTATACTTACCAAAATCTGATGTTAATTTAACGGTAACCTATCCTAAATCCTTTACTCCTATTTCTGAGTTAAATACTATAGAAAACATCACAAGAGGAGAAAATGTTACTACTGTTTTACAAGGAAAAGATGTTTTAACAACCAAGTTTTCTTTAGTAAAAAACAATGATTACAAAACGATAGAAACAGACTTTTTCGACATCAAATCTAATATTGATACAGAAGATTTAGATCCAACCGAAGTCGCTATAGTTACAGATAGAGTTACTCAATTTATAAATACAAATTTAGGCGACTATCCGCATGATAAAATGTTGTTAACGTGGATAGATTATAAAAAAGACCCTATTTACGGTCTTAACCTATTACCTGATTTTATAAGACCGTTTGATGATACGTTTCAATACGAACTTAAAATCTTAAAAACAGCTCTACGAAGCTATTTAGAAAACACCTTACTAATTAACCCAAGAAAAGACCAATGGGTATTGGATGGTATTCAGATTTACTATTTAATGAAATATGTAGAAGAAAACTATCCTAATCAAAAAATACTTGGTAAACTAGCTAATATTTGGGGCGTACGTTCTTTTCATGCTTCAGATTTAGAGTTTAATGACCAATATCCATTTTTATATATGCACATGGCACGTACTAATTTGGATCAACCGTTAGATATGCCAAAAGACAGCTTACTTAAGTTTAATAAAAACATATCTAATAAATATAAAGCTGCTGTTGGACTTAACTATTTAGATGATTATATAGGAAACAAAACCATTGAAAACAGTCTGTCTGAGTTTGTAAAAACTAGTAAAATGAAACCTGTTTCAGCTACAGATTTTGAGAATTTCATTAGAAATAAAACCGACAAAAATTTAGATTGGTTTTTTGAAGACTATGTATCTACAAGTAAAAAAATAGATTATCGTATTAAAAGAGTTAAAAAAACTGAAGATTCTTTAGAAATTACAATAAAAAACATTCGTGACAACACAATGCCAATTGCACTTTTTAAGCTAAAAAATGACACGGTAATTTCTAAACAATGGATTGAAGGATTTAAAGGCACAAAAAAAATAAAAGTAGAAAAAACCGAAGCTGATCAATTGGCTTTAAACTATGACAATATCGTACCAGAGTTTAACCAGCGTAATAACTTTAAAAAACTTAATGGATTTTTCTTAACCAATAAGCCTTTACAATTTAGATTGTTTAAAGACATAGAAGATCCAAATTACAGCCAAGTATTTTTTATGCCTGAGTTTGAGTATAACTTTTATGACGGACTTTCACCTGGATTAAAACTGTATAATAAAACATTGCTGAGTAAAAGATTAAACTACAAATTAAGTCCAAAATTTGGTATAAAAAGTAAGCAATTAGTTGGTAGTGCATCGGTTTCTTATTCTGCAAGACCAGAAAACTCTAATAACTTTAGAACACGTTATGGTATTTCTGGTAATTACTATAATTATGCACCAAACCTATCTTACACTAGTTTTACACCTTATATAGATTTTACTTTTAGAAATCATAAAAATCTTAGAGACAACAAAAGAGAGTTTCTTAATTTTAGATACGTAAGCATTGACCGTGAAATTGATCCTACTGGCGAATTTGAAACTGAAGGAGAGCCAAAATACGGCGTATTTAATGCCAGATATGGTATCAATGACAGAAATCTAAAAGATTCAAAATACTGGAATGTAGATTTACAACTTTCAAAAGATTTCGGAAAAGCCTCTACTACATTAGAATTTAGAACACTAACCGAAAAAAACAACCAATTTAATTTAAGAGTATTCTCTGGTATTTTCTTGTATAACAATACCTATCAAGATTCAGATTTTTTCAGCTTTGCTTTAGACAGACCAACAGATTATCTATTTGATTATGATTATTTAGGACGTAGTGAGGAACAAGGGTTATTAAGTCAGCAATTAATCATTGCAGAAGGTGGTTTTAAATCTAAATTAGAACAACCTTATACCAATCAATGGATTACAACAGTAAACACAAGTGCTACAATTTGGAGATACATCATGGCATATGGTGATGTAGGTGTTATAAAAAGTCAAAATTTTAGTCCTAAATTTGTTTACGATTCAGGTATTCGACTAAATCTTGTTGAAGATTATTTTGAAATTTATTTACCAGTATATTCTAATTTAGGTTGGGAAATTGGTCAACCAAACTACGATCAAAAAATACGTTTTATCGTCACACTTTCACCTCAAACTTTACTAGGCTTATTTACAAGAAGATGGTATTAAAAACTCTGTTATTTTAAGTTTTTGATTATTAAAAAATTCTTAACCAAATTTGATATTTTTCTTAAATAATAAGAAATTAACAAAAAATTGTTTATTTAATTTAATTTTTCGTATTATTTTAAGATAATCACACATTGCAAAAATCAGATTTAATACGTATTTTTGCACGTAACTTATTCCTATAATATGCAAACAAAAACTAACACAAAAAAAGACCTTTCTTTTGAAGACTTTAAAGCTGAAGTCCTTAACGATTACAAAGTAGCTGTAACTAGTAGAGAATGTAGTTTACTTGGTCGTAGAGAAGTGTTAACGGGTAAAGCAAAATTTGGAATTTTTGGTGATGGTAAAGAAGTACCTCAACTAGCATTAGCCAAAGCTTTTAAAAACGGAGATTTTCGTTCTGGTTACTACCGTGACCAAACGTTTATGATGGCTATTGATGAGCTTAATATTGAGCAGTTTTTTGCTGGTTTGTATGCCAATACAGACCTAAAAGAAGAACCTATGAGTGCTGGACGACAAATGGGCGGACATTTTACCACGCATAGTTTAGACGAAAACGGAAACTGGAAAGATCTTACAAAACAGAAAAACTCAAGCTCAGACATCTCTCCTACTGCGGGACAAATGCCTAGATTATTAGGTCTAGCACAAGCGTCTAAAATCTATAGAAATGTAGACGGTATTGACGCTGCAAAATTTTCTAACAAAGGAAACGAAGTTGCTTGGGGAACCATAGGTAACGCAAGTACAAGTGAAGGTTTATTTTTTGAAACCATCAATGCTGCTGGTGTTTTACAAGTCCCTATGGTTATTAGCGTTTGGGATGACGAATACGGTATTTCTGTACACGCAAAACACCAAACAACTAAAGAAAATATTTCTGAAATCTTAAAGGGATTTCAACGTGATAAAGACAATAAAGGATACGAAATTTTACGCGTAAAAGGTTGGGATTATGTTAACCTAATCGAAACTTACGAAATGGCAGGTAAAATTGCCAGAGAAGAACACGTGCCTGTTTTAATTCATGTATTAGAATTAACGCAACCTCAAGGTCACTCAACCTCAGGATCTCATGAACGTTACAAATCTCAAGACCGTTTAACTTGGGAAAGAGAGCACGATTGTAACGTAAAAATGCGTGAATGGATGATTGCACACAACATTGCTACAGAAGACGAGCTTGAAACTCTTGAAAAAGACATTAAAAAACAAGTAAGAGATGGTAAAAAAGCAGCTTGGACAAGCTACTTAAAACCAATTCTTAAAGAAAAGTCAGAAATTATTTCATTACTAACTCAATTAGCAGCAACTAGCGCTAATAAAGTATTTATTGAAAAACTTGCTAACGAGCTTAAAGATATTAAAGAACCTAACCGTAAAGACGTCATTTCTACAGCTAGAAAAGCTTTACGTTATGTGATTTCTGAAGAAAGCCAAGCTAAAAATCAATTAGTAACTTGGATTGAAAACTATTTTGCAGAAATTCAACCAAAATACAGCTCAGACCTTTTAAACGAAACAGAAACAGCTGCAATTCACGTTAAGGAAGTAAAACCAACATACGATGAAAGACCAGAACAAGTTGATGGTCGTGTAGTGATACGTGATAATTTTGATGCTATTTTTAGTAAGTATCCAGAGACTTTAGTTTTTGGTGAAGACTCTGGTAATATTGGAGACGTTAACCAAGGTTTGGAAGGCTTACAAGAAAAGTATGGCAAATTACGTGTGGCAGATGCCGGTATTAGAGAAGCAACCATTGTTGGTCAAGGTATTGGTATGGCAATGCGTGGCTTGCGTCCTATTGCTGAAATTCAGTATTTAGATTACTTAATGTACGCGCTACAAATTATTAGTGACGATTTAGCAACAGTGCGTTACCGTACAAAATCAACACAAAAAGCACCATTAATCGTACGTACTCGCGGACACAGATTAGAAGGTATTTGGCATTCTGGATCACAAATGGGTGGTATTTTAAACCTTGTTAGAGGTATTCATGTTTTAGTCCCAAGAAATATGACTAAAGCAGCTGGTTTTTACAATACATTATTAGAAAGTGATGAACCTGCATTGATTGTAGAATGTCTTAATGGATATCGTTTAAAAGAACCTATACCAAATAATATAGGTAAATTTAAAACACCTATTGGTGTTGTTGAAACTGTAAAAGAAGGTACTGACATTACATTAGTTTCTTACGGTTCTACGCTTAGAATTGTAGAGCAAGCAGCTAAAGAATTATTAGAAGTCGGTATAGACGCAGAAATTATTGATGTACAATCGTTATTACCTTTCGATTTAAATCATGATATAGTAAAAAGTGTAGCAAAAACAAACCGTTTAATGGTTATTGATGAAGATATGCCTGGCGGAGCTTCAGCATACATTTTAGATGAAATTATTAATAAACAAGGCGCTTTTAAATATTTAGATAGCGTACCAAAAACATTAGCTGCGCAACCGCATAGACCTGCTTATGGAACAGATGGAGATTATTTTTCAAAACCATCTATAGAAGATGTTTTTGAAGCTGTTTATGCTGTAATACACGAAGCTAATCCATCCGATTTTCCTAAATTGAGATAAATAATTTTAAGTTTTAATTAAAAAAAAAGCGCATCTAAATTAGATGCGCTTTTTTATTGTATTTTATCAAATTCTATTGCTCTAAAAATTTAATTAATAGATTATTTAATTCTTCTTTGTGTGTGATATTTAAACCATGAGGCGCACCTTTAATAATATGAAATGTATTGTTTACTATTCCTTCAGCAGCTTGTTTTGATGACGTTTCAATAGGCACGGTATTGTCTGCATCTCCATGAATGATTAACGTTGGCACGTCTACATTTTTTAATTCGTCTCTAAAATCGGTGTGCATCCAAGCTTTAGCCGCTTCAATTGTACCGCGTGGCGATGCATGAGAGGCTACAATAAAGTCATAATCTAATTGAGCTTGACTAATTCTATCTTTATTTTCTTCGTAGTTGTAAAACCCTTTAGAGAATTCTTTTAAAAATCCAACACGGTCATTTTCTAAAGCATCCTTAATGCCTAACAAGTCTTTTTCTGGTACTCCAGAAGGATTATCGCCTTTTTGTTTTACTAAAGGAATTATACTACTTATTAATGCCGCTTTTTCAATATTATCTGTTCCGTAATCGGTGCAATATCTAACAACTTCTCCTCCACCCATAGAAAAACCAACAATAATGGCATTTTCTAATTCTAATTGAGTGATAATTTCATTTAAATCGCTTGCTAAAGATGAGTAATCGTACCCATTCCATGGGAAAGAACTAATCCCAAATCCACGTCTATCATAAGATATACAACGGTAACCAGCTTCTACAATCTTCCAAACTTGATGCTCCCAAGATTTTCTGCTTAGTGGCCAACCATGAATTAAAATAACTGGTTGTCCTTCGCCATAATCTTCATAAAAAATATCTACTATTTCTTCTGTATTTTCATTTGTAATAAAAGGCATAATTAAAATTTAATTGGTTTACTTAAAGTTAAGTATTAAAGCGCGTTTTGATGTTAAACTAGTGATAAACTATTCTTCTATTGTGTTAAATAATAAACAAACAGAGTGATAATATTTTAATACCTTTAAGCTAAATTTTCAAACCATGAGCACACCTAAAAAAGACTTAATAACAAGAGATTGGCTAGCTATTGAACGTACTAAACTAGCTAACGAAAGGACTTTTTTAGCCTATTTTAGAACCTTTTTAGTCATTTTAGGTACTGGTATAACTATTTTAAAAATTGAACTTTTTGAAGACTTAAAAACCTTCGGAGTTGTTTTGATTGCTATTGCTCCTGTCATTTTATTAATTGGTATTTTTAGACTCTTTAGAGTTAAAAATACGATTAGAAAACACTACAAAATATAGATGAAATCTGCTACTGTTGCCAATATACGTAAAGAGTTAAAAAATAAATCTAACGAAGAATTAGCCGAGCTTTGTCTGCGATTATCAAGGTTTAAAAAAGAAAATAAAGAACTACTTACCTACTTACTTTTTGAAGCCGACTACGAATCTGGTTATATTGAAACTATAAAAGCTGAAATTGACGAACAATTTGAGCAAATTAACACCAACAGCTTTTTTTATATAAAGAAAAGTGTTCGCAAAATTTTACGCAATACTAAAAAATACATCCGTTATTCTCTTAATAAAGAAACCGAAGTCGAACTTCTTTTGTATTTCTGTAAGAAATTAAAAGCAATGAAACCTTCAATATCCAGAAACACGACCTTAACCAATCTTTACGACAGAAATATTATAGCAATTAAAAAGAAAGTAAAAAACCTACATGAAGACTTACAGTATGATTACAATTTAGAGTTAGAAGATTTATAGTTTATCTATAAAATTTACTGCATTTCAACAAACATATTTTCTGCGTAACGTAAACCTGTAGCTATTAAATTACTTCGATTTTTTGCTTTTTGGTCAAAGTCGTTAAGTTGTTCTCTATCTAATTTTCGTCCTCTAATAAAGACAAAACTTGGTTTTTGTAGCGTTGACAAGTCTGATAACGGATTATCTTCAGTAAGTATAAAGTTTGCTGTTTTACCAACTTCAATACTTCCTAAATCATTCATTATTTTGTGTGTTTTTGAAGCATTTATTGTAGCTGTTTTTAAAACCTCGTAATTTGACAATCCTGCCTCTTTATAAAAAGCTAATTCTTTGTGTAAGGAAAACCCTGGTAAGGTCACGCCAATTCCTGCATCAGTACCACTAATAATTACGCCACCAGCTTCATTAAGTTCTTTTATAATTTTTAAATGAAAATCATGTTGATTCTTGATAGTAATTTCAATATTTTCATCTCTTAATTTAGTATTTTGCCATCTATCAAACTGCGCTTTACTATCTACTTCTTTCAGTAAAGGATTCATATAAGCTAGTTCTTCTGAAGATAAAATTTGATCATCAATAATCATTTGATAAATGTTATTGTAAACGGTTAATGTTGGACAAAAGTGCGTGTTTTGATGATTTGAAAAATTACTAATAACCGCTTTTAACTTTACCGTGTCTAAAGTATATTCTAAAGGTTGTTGTACAATATCTTCTGCATGTTCAATAGACTTAATCTGCGGATTAAAATGATAACTGTAAGGCACTTTTTGTGATGGATGAGCTACAATATCCATATCTAATGCTTGTGTTTGTTCTAAAACTGCATCAAAAATATCTTTAGGTAACCCGTAGTAAGTTTTTATAAAATTATACCCTTTTTCTTTGTAACGTTTTATGTTTTCTTTGGCTTGCTCTGGTGATATCAAGTTTAAGTTATCGTCACCAATAAATTCTGGTCCTGTTAATTTTGGTCCCGTTGTGTAAAAATTAGGTGCTAAAATTTCGTCATTATTTATTAACTCTTTAAACCTTAGATGCATTGGCATTCCCCAAACATTCCTAACCGAAGTTACACCGTTAGAAAGATACAGTCCAAGTTCATATTTATCCCAAACATGAACGTGCATATCTATTAAACCTGGCGACAAATACTTTTGTTGTCCATCAAAAACTTCTATGTTTTCAATTTTTATATGATCTGCTATTTGTTGGATTACACCTTCTTTTACATATACCATTTTATTAGTCAAAACAGTATCTATATGCATTGGGATAATATTTACGTTTTTTATGATGTACGAGTTGTTTTTTGCAGTCTGATTGTTTTTCACTTTTAAATAACTTGTATTGTTATAATCTACAGCTACAATAATTAAAAGCGCTAGAACTAATAGTAAGATTAAGGCTAAAATAACCTTAAAGATTTTTTTTAGAATTTTCATGAAGATGATTTTTTTGATGATTGATTATTAGCGATTTAAAACTAAAATACTAAGTTTTAAAGTGCAAATATAGTTATTATCTTCAATTGATTTGAAATAAAAAAAGCAAGCTAAAACAGCTTGCTTTTTTAATACTAAAAATTAAAATTAAATCTATCCAAATTTAACGCTGGTCATAGATAAAGATCCTCCTAAATATTGATCGTTAAATAGTAGTTTTTCATCTTTATTGTCTGCCATAGCCATTACATAAATTAATGGTAAATAATGCTCTGGTGTTGGTATTGCTAGATTAAATGCTTGTGTTTGATTTTTATAATCTATTAACTGTTTATGGTTACTACTTAAAATCCATTCTTTCATTTTTGTGTTAGCTTCTATTGCCCAATCGTAACCATAATTATCGTTAATTTTTGACCACTCTATTCGTCTTAAATTATGCACCATATTACCACTACCTACAATTAAAACTCCTTTATCTCTTAATCGGTTTAACTGTTGTGCTAAATCAAAATGCTGTTGTCCGTTTAGTGTGTAATCTAAACTTAACTGTATAACAGGCACATCTGCTTTAGGAAACATATGTTTAACTACTGTCCAAGCACCATGATCTAATCCCCATTGATGATCCAAATGTACTGTATCTTCAGGTTGTACTATGGTAGAAATCTCCTTAGCCAATTCTGGATGTCCTGGAGCAGGATATTGTACTTCGTAAAGTTCTTTAGGAAAACCTCCAAAGTCATGAATGGTCTTTGGAAACTCCATTGCAGTCACTTTTGTTCCTTTTGTTTCCCAATGTGCCGAAATAACAACAATTGCGTTTGGTTTTTCTAATAATTCACCTTGTTTTTTAAATCCTTGAACAAATTGATTGTCTTCAATTCCGTTCATAGGCGAACCGTGTCCTAAAAAAAAGACAGGCATTCGTTTTGTAGATTTAAACGTACTAGATAATTTTTCTAAAGAATTTAAAGAAGTAACCATAGGTATTGCTGCACTTGTTAAGCCTAAATTTATTATAAAATCTTTACGATTCATAGTTAACTATAAATTTCTGAAATAAATTGTTGAGCTGTTTTAGGTTTTCTTCCTAAAAATTGCTCTAAAGTATTATTTTCTAGTTGTAATTCTCCTTTAGCTTGTGCTACAGAAAAAGATGTTAACATACCAATATACTCTTCTGGTACATTATTTTCTTTTAAAATAATTTGATAAGTATCTGGTTTTGGTGATGTATAATTTACGGTTTCACCTTTAATACTTGATAATTGATTTGCAACCTCTTGATAGGTCACTGCTTCATTATTTACTAATGGATAGGTTTGATTTTTATGTCCACTTGTAGTTAATACATGAGCTGCAGCTTCTGCTAACTCTGCTCTTAACACTGAGTTTGATTTACCATCTTCTGCAGGTAGTAAAATACCATCTTCAAGAACATTTTCACCTAAAAACATTGGTAAAATATCTAAGTATAAACCGTTTTGTAAAATAGCATAATCTATACCACTATCTTTTATCCATTGCTCTGTTTTTTGATGTGTGTCTTGTAAAAATTCAATTGCAGAATCTTTAGCATCTACATTTCTTATAAAAGAAGTGTAAGCAATAAAGTCTACTCCTGCTTCTTTTGCTGCATTAACAACATTTTTATGTTGTGCTTCTCTAGTACCAATTTCGCTACCAGATACAAACAATAATTTATCAACGCCTTTAAAAGCTTCAACTAAACTATTGTAATCATTATAATCTCCTATTTTAATGTTTAATCCTTTTTCTTTTAAAGCTTTACCTTTTTCTTCAGATCTAACTAAAGCTGAAATATTTGATGGCTCTACACCTTTTTCTAATAAAGAGTTTATTGCATGTGTACCATATTCTCCGGTTGCTCCTGTAACTAATATCATTTTTTTGTGTTTTTAATTATTATTTGAAACAAAATTAATACTTTTACTATATAAAGTATACTTAATACTTATAAAATATTAGTATAGTTAAGTATAGTTAAATTTTAAATAACTAAAAATGAGCGAAATAAAAGACATCTCAACAGTTAAAGCTTGTCCAAGACAATTTGTTTTAGCGATTAATGATACTTTAAATGTATTAAGCGGAAAATGGAAATTACCAATAATAGCTTCTTTACTTTACGGAAAATCAAGATTTAAAGACATACAAGAAAACATTGAAAAAATAACACCAAGAATGTTATCTAAAGAATTAAAAGATCTCGAATTGAACGGTGTTGTTAAACGTACTGTCTACGACTCTACTCCTATTTTAATCGAGTATTCTTTAACAAAATCTGGAGAAGATATCTTAAAAGTTTTAGACGCTATGGTAGATTGGGGCATTGCCCACAGAACAGAAACTTTATCTAAAGCATAAAAAAAAGCGAACTTTAAGTTCGCTTTTTTTATTAAAAGATATTTGAGTATTATGCAGTTTGCATTTGATGTTTACCTTCGTAAACTTCTTCGATTAATTTACTCTTAAATGCTGGTAAATCGTTTGGGTTACGACTTGTCACCAATCCTTCGTCTACAACTACTTCGCTGTCTTCCCATTTTGCTCCTGCATTTACTAAATCTCTTTTAATAGAATCGTATGATGTAATTTTTCGTCCTTGTAAAACATCTGCTTCTGCTAAGATTGATGGTGCGTGGCAAATTGCTCCTACAGGCTTCTTGTTAGCAAAAAATGATTTTACAAAACGTACTGCATCTTCGTTTCTTCTTAATGTATCAGGATTCATAACGCCTCCTGGCAGTATTAACGCATCATAAGTTTCTTGCGATGCTTCACTGATAGTTTTATCTACGTCATATTCGTTACTCCAGTTACCGTCTTCCCATCCTTTAATCTTTCCTGATTTCTCAGAAACAATATGAACGTCTGCTCCTGCTTCTTTTAAAGCATTCATTGGTTCTTTTAATTCGCTTTCTTCAAATCCATTGGTTGCTAAAATCGCAACTTTCTTTCTATCTAAATTTTCCATTTTTGATTGTTTTTTGTGATTAATATTTCTTTTTCGTTTCATCTAAGTTACTAAAAATGAATGCTAAAGACGAAAATCAAAAAGGGTTTAACCATACTTTAATATCAAGTGTTAAAGAATGAATGTGTTGTGTTAAAAACAACTATAAAACGTTAAAAAGACTGAATTATTTAGGCTCAATAATCAAGTAAACCGAAGTGCTATCACCAACATTTAATACTTCATGTTGTGTGATTTTATCTTTACTCCACGTTGTGCCCGTTGGTACGCTAATAGTTTTTGTTCCTGAAGTATCTGTAATTTTAAATGTACCACCGTTTAGAGTATAGCCAAAGTGCGGATTGTGATAATGCTTTTGATGTCCAACACCTGGCGGAAATGTACATTTTAATATGCGTTGTTGTTTAGTGTCTTGCAAAACTTCGCATACTTTTTTACCGTTCCAACCAGCTTCTAAAGGATCTGGAAGTGTTTGTGTTGTTTTACAAGAAAACAATGAAAAAATTAATACTATTGAAATAAGGTATTTCATTAATTTAAAATCTTAACTAATAGTTCTTTTAGTAAATCACCTTGTGGTACCGCATTACTATTTACACCTTTGCTTTTTACATCAAACTCTCTAAGTAGAGCAACCACTTGACTTACTTTTCGCATCGGGAAGTTTCTTGCAGCATCCAAATATTCGTTTACAAAATATGGATTAACACGTAAAGCACTTGCAACACTTCGCGGATTTTTATCATTCATACCATGTAATTGCAATAACTGAGAAAAGAAATTAAATAGTAATGCAACCGTAACTACCATTGGGTTATCCTTTGGGTTATCTGCAAAGTATTGTACAATTTTAAATGCCTTTACGCTGTCTCTTGCGCCTATTGCTTTTCTAAGCTCAAAATTATTGTAATCTTTACTTATACCAATATTTTCTTCAATATGCTCTGGTGTAATTTGTGTGTTTTGTGGTAAAACGATTTGAAGTTTTTCAAGTTCGTTATTAATTTTACCTAAATCTGTACCTAAAAATTCTACTAAAAGCTGAGATGCTTTTGGTGTAATCGTGTAGCCTTTAGGTGATAAGACACGTTTAATCCAATCTGGTACTTGGTTGTCGTATAATTTTTTACTCTCAAAAACAACACCAGATTTTTTTATCGCCTTATACACTGCTTTACGTTTATCTACTGTTTTGTATTTATAACAAAGTACCAAAACGGTTGATGGTTGCGGATTTTTTGCATATTCATCTAACTTATCAAACGTACGTGATAAATCTTGCGCTTCTTTTACAATAACTACTTGGCGTTCTGCCATCATAGGAAAACGCTTAGCATTGCTAACAATATCTTCTACTGCTACATCACGACCGTACAAAATCATTTGATTAAAACCTCGTTCTTCTTCTGTAAGAATGGTTTCTTCAATAAATTCTGAAATTTTATCAATGTAATAAGGCTCTTCACCCATTAACAGATAAATGGGTTTGATATTTCCGTTTTTAATGTCGGTTACCAGTTGTTTGACGTCGTCCACAAGCTTAAAATTGCAAGTTTAAAATTCCAAAAAAATGACATGGAATTTGCTTTTTTATTATTGTACCTTAACTTTGAAATAAATTAAACAGCGTTAATGCTAGACCTCAATTTTCCAAAGTTTTCGTTTCGTTTCAAAAATAGCGAAAATAAAGTATCTATCTTTGATGTGATACGTAAAAAATTTATCGTTTTACAACCTGAAGAATGGGTAAGACAGCATTGCGTTCATTATTTAATTGAAGTCAAAAATTATCCAATATCTTTAATTAACGTTGAAAAGGAGCTGAAAGTAAACGACTTAAAAAAACGTTACGATATTGTTGTTTTTAACACCGATGGAAGCATTAAGCTAATTGTTGAATGTAAAGCGCCTAAAATTAAGATTAGCCAAGATACTTTTGATCAAATTGCGCGTTATAACCTAACGCTAAATGCCGACTATTTAATGGTTACCAATGGTATAAATCATTATTATTGCAAAATGGATTTTGAAGCTGAACATTATCAATTTTTAAGGGATATTCCGGAATATAATAGTTAATAACGTTGTCATGCAGAGCTTGTCGAAGCATCATTAAATGAGATTCTTCACTTCGTTCTGAATGACAAAAACAAATAAACACACCAATAAATCATCAATATTGAAAATAGCAGTAGTCATATTAAATTGGAACGGAAAAGCACTTTTAGAGCAGTTTTTACCTTCTGTTATTGATTATTCAAAAGGCGCAACTATTTATGTTGCAGACAATGCATCTACTGACAACTCTGTTGATTTTGTAAAAACTCAGTTTCCTGAAGTAAAAATTATAGAAAATAAAACCAATGGTGGTTATGCCAAAGGTTATAATGATGCTTTAAAATTTGTAGACGAAGACCTTTTTTGCCTTCTTAACAGCGACATTGAAGTCACACCAAATTGGCTTGACCCAATACTTGACACTTTTAACACTGAAACTGAAACAGCAATCATTCAGCCAAAAATTTTAGATTATAAAGACAAATCTAAATTTGAATATGCTGGCGCTGCTGGTGGTTTTATTGACAAGTATGGTTATCCTTTTTGTAGAGGTCGTATTTTTGACACTATAGAAGTTGACACTAATCAATATCAAAACAAAAACATTTTTTGGGCATCTGGCGCCTGCTTTTTTATAAAAAAAGAAGTTTTTAAACAATTAAATGGTTTTGACGAAAGCTTTTTTGCCCATCAAGAAGAAATTGATCTATGTTGGCGTGCATTTAATTTAAACTACAAAACAAAATATGTTTCAGAAAGCACTGTGTATCATGTTGGCGGTGCAACGTTAAGCGCAGCAAATCCTAAAAAAACGTATCTAAATTTTAGAAATAGTTTATTTACCTTAACCAAAAACGCTAAAGGAAATTTGTTTTTGATAATCTTAGTTAGATTAATTTTGGATGGTATTGCCGGATTAAGATTCTTATTACAACTAAAGTTTAATCATTTCTTAGCCGTTTTAAAAGCTCATTTTTCATTTTATGGCAAATTAAAAACACTTTTAAGGCAACGTAAAAACTTAACCCAACAAGCAGGATATTTCTCTATAAAATCTATAGTTTATCAATATTTCATTAAAAAGAGATCTACTTTTTCAAAACTTTAAATCTTTTAGCAAAAGTTTTGTTAAACCTAATTTTAACATTTTAAATATTTATATTTTTGGTGTGTATAAATTTAATTTTATTCAATCCATAAATTATGAAGAAACTAATATTATTTAGTGCAAGTGCACTACTGTTACTAAGCTCATGTGTATCTAAAAAAGAATACGCTGCATTAGAAGCAAAACATAAAGAAACACAAGACCTATTAAATACTGCAACTGTAAAACTAAACTCTTGTTTAGCAGATAAAGCTGCAGAGTTAGCAAGAGTTAAAGAGTTACAAGATCGTTTAGCCGATATGAAAGCTAATAACGAAGCTTTAATACAAAGCACTAAAGACATGACTGTTTTAACAACAAAAGGTGCAGAAAACTTAGAAAAATCTTTAGAAAGCTTAAAAGAAAAAGATTTAAAAATCTCAAGATTACAAGACGCGTTAACTAAAAAAGACAGTGTTACATTAGCTTTAGTGACAAGTTTGAAGAAAGAAGTTGGTCTTAATGATGAAGACATTGAAATTAATGTAGAAAAAAGCGTAGTATTTATCTCTTTATCAGATAAATTATTATTTAAAAGCGGAAGCTACAACATTACCGATCGTGCAAAAGAAATCTTAGGTAAAGTAGCTACTGTAATTAACGGCAAGCCTAATTTTGAAGCTATGGTAGAAGGACATACAGACAATGTACCATACAGAAAAGGTGTGCTTTTAGATAACTGGGATTTAAGTGTAAAACGTAGTACTTCTATTGTAAGAGCATTACAAGAGTTAGGTGTAAAACCAGAAAAATTAATTGCAGCTGGACGTGGTGATCATTTACCTTTAGTACCTAATGATACTGCTGAAAATAGAGCAACAAACAGAAGAACAAAGATTTATATCTTACCAAAAATTGATCAGTTTTATAACATGATTGAAGAAGAAATGAAAACAATGTCTGAAGAAGAAGGTAACTAAAATCCAGAAAAAACAAATAGAAAGAAGCTCAACGTAAAGTTGGGCTTTTTTTATGGCGTTACCTTTTACTTAAACCTACAAGATTGAAAAATCTTGCAGGATCGCAAAAGGTCAGGCTTTCAAGGCTCGCTATCAAAGATGAGCTCAGACAACCCTTTCAATCCTTAACGCACCAATCTGCCAAATTATAGGCTTATAAAAAGCTAAAGGATTGACAATAATAGCCAATCCCTTAGGACATGGCGCAAGGAAAATTCCCCTTACCATATTGTAAAAATAATTTTTTTGTCATTCAGAGCAAAGCGAAGAATCTATAAAAAATCTTATATCTAAAAGATTCTTCAGTCGTTTCTCACTTCGACTTCGCTCAGTACATAGCCTTCTGAATGACAAAATTCACTCACTCCAAATGGCTAGTTCATTACCCGAAGGATCTAAAAACTGAAAACGTTTACCGCCAGGAAAAGAAAATATATCTACAGAAATTGTTGCTCCTAATTGAATTAGTTTTTCTTTGATTTCTTCTAAATTATTATGATACAACACTACCAAAACACCATTACTAATTGGTTGATCCGTTTTTGTAAATCCGCCATCCAAACCACTAGCTTCAAAAGCAACGTAACTATCGCCATAATCTGTAAACTTCCAACCAAATGAGTTACTGTAAAAGCTTTTTGTAGCTTCTAGATTGGTTGCTTTTAACTCAATGTAGTTAATGTGGTTGTTGGTTGGTTGCATATTAAAAAATCTCTAAACTTCCTTTTCCTTCTCTAACAATTAAAGGTTCGTCTTGTGATAAATCAATAACGGTTGACGCATGATTATCTCCATATCCGCCATCAATAACTAAATCTACAAGATTATCCCATTTTTCATGAATTAATTCTGGATCTGTGGTATATTCTATAATTTCATCTTCATCTCTTATAGACGTAGACACAATTGGATTACCTAAAGCTTTTACTATATCTAAAGCAATGTTATTATTTGGAACACGTATACCAACTTCCTTTTTCTTTTTAAATGCAGCTGGCAACGTTTTAGATCCTGGTAAAATAAAGGTATACGGACCAGGTAAAGCTCGTTTTAGGATTTTGAATGTCTTAGTATCTATTTGCTTAACATAATCGGATAAATTACTTAAATCGTGACAAATAAATGAGAAGTTTGCTTTGTCTAATTTTACACCTTTTATACGCGCAATACGCTCTAAAGCTTTTGTATTTGTGATATCACATCCTAAACCGTAAACTGTATCTGTTGGGTAAATGACTAAACCTCCTTTTTTTAAAACCTCAACCACTTGCTTGATTGCTTTTGGATTTGGGTTTTCTTCGTATATTCTAATAAAATCTGCCATTTGTTTTATTATTAAATTAAAACTTCTCGATACATTTTGTTCGTCCCTCACAAAACACTCAAAGTGACGTTACTCTTCAAACTTTGAACTTCAAACTTTGAACTAAAGTTACCCTATTACATCTAATTTTGCAAAACGTAACAACAGCTTTTTAACACCAGCTACTTCAAATTTAATTTCTGCTTTGGTATCACTTCCTTTTCCTTCTATTTTTAAGACTTCACCTTTACCAAACCGCATATGACTTACAATATTACCTACTGCTAAATTACCGTCAAACAAGTTGGTAC
Source organism: Mesoflavibacter sp. CH_XMU1404-2 (assembly GCF_037029465.1). Lineage (NCBI taxonomy): Bacteria > Pseudomonadati > Bacteroidota > Flavobacteriia > Flavobacteriales > Flavobacteriaceae > Mesoflavibacter > Mesoflavibacter sp. CH_XMU1404-2. Next base: position 182,375 of record NZ_JAYMEM010000029.1, read on the forward strand.
TTGGCACATCATTTTTACCTAAAGCATCTACTTTTTTTAGGTTTTTAGGTGTTGATGGTGTAAACTTTTCTGGTGCTTTCTTTTCTTTCTTTTTAAACTTTGGCTGAATTGGTTTTTTAAACCTAACTTTATTAGGCTCTACATCTCCAAAAATATCTGCAGATAACATTGGATTGATACGTCTTTCTTCTGGTGGCGTAATATTTTCTACAAACTGATCGTCAATTTCTTCAATAAATCGGCTTGGTTCTGAGTCGACTAATTTTCCCCAACGGTAACGTGATAAGGCATAGGTTAAATACGCTTGCTTTTCAGCTCTGGTCAAGGCTACGTAAAACAGTCTTCGCTCCTCTTCCAACTCGCTACGCGTATTCATACTCATAGCACTTGGGAATAAATCTTCTTCTAAACCTACCACAAATACGTTGTTAAACTCTAGTCCTTTTGCAAGGTGAATGGTCATTAATGCCACAACATCATCATCTCCATTTTCATTATCTAAATCGGTTGCTAAAGCGACGTCTTCTAAAAACTCAGCTAAATCACCTTTGGCATCTGCAATTTCTTGTTGTCCTTCAACAAAATCTTTAACACCGTTTAGCAATTCTTCAACGTTTTCTAGTCTTGTAACACCTTCTGGAGTCCCATCTTTATTAAACTCACGCATTAAACCACTAGCTTTCACAACATGTTCTGCTAATTCAAAAGCAGTCGCAGTTTGATTCATCACCTGAAAACTTTCAATTAAAGTTACAAAATCACGAAGTTTGTTTTTAGTTCCGTTATTTATGTTGATTTGAACCGTGTCAATTTCTTTTAAAATTTCCCAGATGGTTTTGCTTAAACTGTTAGCTGCAACAACTAAACGGTCTATCGTAGTTTGACCAATACCTCTTCCTGGATAATTGATAATTCGTTTTAAAGCTTCTTCATCTGAAGGGTTTAAAATCAAGCGTAAATAAGACAACACGTCTTTAATTTCTTTACGTTGATAGAAACTTAATCCGCCATAAATTCTGTACGGAATATTTCGTTTACGTAACGCATCTTCCATTGCTCTAGATTGCGCATTGGTACGATATAAAATGGCAAAATCGCTATTGTTAAGTTGCTGGTTCATTTTGGTTTCCCAAATAGTACTTGCTACATAACGACCTTCGTCACCATCGGTTAAAGAACGATGGATTTTTACTTTAGGACCTTCTTCATTAGCAGTCCAAACCACTTTATCTAATTTGGTTTGGTTATGATCAATGACTGAATTTGCTGCACCAACAATATTTTTTGTAGAACGGTAATTTTGCTCTAATCGGTACAGTTTTACATTATCATAATCACGCTGAAAATTAAGAATGTTATTAATATTTGCACCACGAAAGGCATAAATACTCTGCGCATCATCACCTACCACACAAATATTTTGAAAACGATCTGCCAATGCGCGAACAATCAAGTACTGACTGTGGTTTGTATCCTGATACTCGTCCACCAAAATGTATCTAAACTTGTCTTGATATTTTGCTAAAACGGTTGGGAAACGTGTTAAAAGCTCGTTTGTACGCAGTAATAAATCATCAAAGTCCATTGCTCCAGCTTTAAAACAACGATCTACATATTCTTTATAGATATTACCCATTTGTGGTCGCCTAGCCATAGCATCTGCTTCCATCAATTCTAGATTATTAAAGTATGCTTTTACAGTGATTAAACTGTTTTTGTAAGATGAAATTCGACTATAAACTTGTTTGGTTTTATATAGGTCTTTATCTAAATTCATCTCTTTGATAATCGATCCTAAAAGTTTTTGAGAATCTTGTGTATCATAAATAGTAAAATTACTCGGGAAACCTAAATGATGTCCTTCTACTCTTAAAATACGTGCAAAAACCGAGTGAAATGTACCCATCCAAAGGTTTTTAGCTTCGCTTTCTCCAACAATTTGTGCAATACGCTCTTTCATTTCGCGAGCTGCTTTGTTGGTAAAGGTTAATGCCAAAATACTAAAAGAATCTACGCCTTTATGCATTAAATGTGCTATCCTGTAAGTAAGCACACGTGTTTTACCCGAACCTGCACCAGCAATAATAATCATCGGTCCGTCTATCTGCAATGTTGGCTCTAATTGTGCGTCGTTAAGTTGTGAAAGGTACTTTTCCAAGAGTTTTAATTTTAGGCGTAAAAATAACCATACCTCTTGGTTTTACTAAAGGATTTTATCAATAATTATAAACAATTACAGCATTGCTTCTTTAAGTCCTGCTCTAATACTTATCCAAATAAAATTAAATACTGATTTATGCTTAATTCGCTCTACATTCTGCACAGAAGCTTTTCTAAAATTATCAGACTGATCATTACTATCTTTTGATACAAATAGGTTAATCAAACCTGATAAAAACTTGTTTTTTTCTTTACCATTTTCTTTTAAAACCGTAACATCAAAATTTTGATATCTAGTTTTTAAATCAATATTTGAAACATTAGTATTTCCATCTATTGTAAAGTTAGTTTTTAGCAGTTCTCCATCTAATCTTATGTTTAAATTTGGCTCCATAAATTGGTTCATTTGACTTGCTTTTAACAAACTAATATCTGCCTTAAACATAAATTGATCTGTAGGATTATTAATATCAAAACTCCAATTAACATTTAAATTAGAATTATCCATAAATGTAGACGAAATATCAATTGTTGTTGAAACGGAATCTGCAAACGCATTGCCTAAATAAGTAACTTCCGCATTTAGATTTGTAAATTTTAATTGACCTGCAGGCTTATTTTGTTTCATCTTTTCTTCGTAGAAAATTGAAGCGTTTTCAATTAGTACTTTATTTACTTTTAAATCGAAATTTAAATCTCTTAATTGCTTGCTATACATTTGTTTTACTGAAAAATCATCTGCAACCAACTTGTCTCTATAAATGTTGAAATCTGGGTTTTTTATTAAGATGTTTTCGCTATTAAAACTGAAAATACTATCATTTTTAAACCCTACGTGATAATCATTAATAGCAATTTCTTCAATCTTTAAATCAAAGTAATCACGCTCAACTCTCAAATGTTTTGAAAGTTCTTGCTTGTCATACTTGGTTTTGATTTTTAAGTTGGAAAACGTTAAGTTGTTATTATTGATTTCAATGTTATTTACAGTCAAATTTTCAAAATTGTTTAATACATAAAAGGTTTGATTGGTCGACAGTTTAAAGTCTTCAAACTTAAAAGGAATTTTTGCCTTAGCTGTTTCTTCATTAAAAGTAATTTTTGAGGTAGAAAGATTTAATTGCTCTGACTTAAAAAGTACAGCTTCAGTATTAAAATCAAAAATTTCAACATTAGCATTTTCTACAGAAAAAGAATCAATATAAACAGGAAATTTTACCTGATTTTTTATTTGAGTATTAAAATCTTTAGATGACACTTTTTTATTATAAAAGTGAGTTAGTTTTGGAGTTATTAACTTTAAATTTTCAATATCAATTGTATTGTTTTTCCAATAATTCCAATAACTAAAATCTTTAATAGATAGTGTTTTAAATTCTAACTGCGTGTTTATTTTTTCGGTAGTTTTTCCTTTTACAGTCAACAAAGGTGCTTCTATTTTAAAATTGCCACCTAACAAGTCTAAATCTATCGATTTATATTGTAATTGAATGTGTTCTGGTAGATTGGACACATAGTTTTCAACTTTATTAAGAATTATATTTTTAGCAATAAAATAGCCAATAATCAACATGATTAATGACAAAATTATTATCAGAACGGTTTTTTTGGTTTTTAAGGTCATATATTAAAGATAATCTTTAGTAACCGTAACCTTTCAATTTTATAATTATATTAACTTAACAGAAATGTTAACATCGTAATTTTACTATTTTTGAAGAAACAACTCACAAATTCATGGATACATTTTTAAGCTTTCTATCTAACATCTCTTGGTGGATGTGGATTATCGTTGCGCTTGCTTTAGTTGCAATACGCGATATTATTCAACGTAAACATACCATAAGTCACAACTTTCCTATTGTTGGACACATTAGATATATGTTAGAAAGTATTGGCCCAGAATTAAGGCAATATCTTGTTGCTAATAACCGAGAAGAACTACCTTTTAACCGTATTGAACGCGGTTGGGTTTATGCCTCTTCAAAAGGCGAAAACAACTACGAAGGTTTTGGTACCGATAGAGACATTTACGCACATCAGCATATTTTTATTAATAATGCGATGTTACCGTATAAGTTAGAAGACAATCATCCTAACAAAAAAGACAAACACTTTTTACCTTGCGCTAAGGTTATGGGCGAATACAATAAACGTAAAAAACCATACCGACCAGCATCTGTAATTAACGTATCTGCGATGAGTTTTGGATCGCTATCTGCAAAAGCAGTGGAATCTTTAAACAAAGGTGTAAAAATAGCTGGAGCGTATCATAATACAGGTGAAGGTGGTTTATCACCATACCACAAAAACGGTGGAGATGTAATATTTCATTTTGGGACTGGTTATTTTGGTGTTAGAGATGATGATGGCAATTTTTCTATGGAAAAACTTAAAAAATTAGTCCAAGACCATCCGTTTATAAAAGCTATTGAAGTCAAATTATCTCAAGGCGCAAAACCTGGGAAAGGTGGCGTTTTACCAGGAAGTAAAATCACTAAAGAAATAGCAGATATTAGACACGTACCAATGGGTAAAGATGTGCTTTCTCCGCCAAATCACTCGGCTTTTAATACCATTCCTGAGTTAGTTGAGTTTGTAGAAGCAATCGCGCAAGAAACAGGATTACCTGTAGGTATCAAAGCTGCAATTGGTAAACTTGGACAATGGGAAGAGTTAGCAGATTATATGAAAGCTAATAATAAAGGTCCAGATTTTATTACTGTAGATGGTGGCGAAGGTGGTACTGGTGCTGCTCCGCCAAGTTTTGCAGATCATGTGTCTTTACCTTGGGTTTACGGTTTTGGCGACTTGTATAAACTATTTAAAAACAAAGGTCTAACCGAGCGTATTGTGTTTATAGGAAGTGGTAAATTAGGTTTCCCTGCAAAAGCAGCTATGGCGTTTGCTATGGGTGCAGATTGTATAAATGTTGCTCGTGAAGCTATGATGAGCATTGGTTGTATACAAGCGCAAGTATGTCATACCAATCGTTGTCCTGCTGGTGTTGCGACGCAAAACAAATGGTTGCAGCGTGGTATTGATGTACCTTTAAAAAGCGAACGTTTAGCGCAATATTTCAACACCTTTAAAAAAGAATTTATAGAGATTACTCACGCTGCTGGATATGAACATCCTTGTCAATTTAAAATGAATGATGTAGAGCTTAATGTAGACGACCACAATTTAAGCAAAGAACTGAATAGAACATTTCAATATAACAAAGTTGAAGTGCCTTTTAATGGGATGCAGAGCTTAAAAAATTGTCCGCATTTAGGTGGAAAAGCATAAATTTTTCACAATTAAAAAAATATAAAATCAAGTTGCTTGTGCAATAAATCGAAACCTATTAAGTTTGTTGTATAAACTAAAATAACCTATGGAAGATCAAGTGTTAACCCTTTTACTATATTGTGTACCTGCTTTAATTACAGGTATTGTTGCTTATCTGTTTTTTAGAGAGCATTTTAATAATGAATTTGAGCGTCGTAAATACGAAGTTGCTAAAGAGTTAAACAAACAATCATTACCAATACGATTACAAGCTTACGAAAGGTTAACGCTGTTTTTAGAACGTATCTCTCCTAACAAATTATTACTACGTGTAGCTCCTGTTGGAAACAATAAAGAAGACTACGAAACTTTATTAATAAGAAATATCGAGCAAGAGTTTGAGCACAACTTAGCACAACAAATCTACTTTAGTGATAATTGTTGGAGTGTGATTAATGCCTCAAAAAGCGCTACTATTCAATTGATAAGAAAAGTAGCTATGAGTGAAAAAATTGATAGTGCAGACAAACTACGTGAAGCTATTTTAAACGAAATGCTTGATAAACCTGCACCAAGTAACGCTGGTTTACACTATATCAAAAAAGAAGTTGCCGAAATCTGGTAACTACTACTCTTCTTCGTCTTTAAACTTTTCGCTTTGGTCCATTGGTTGACCAATTGCGTGTTTGGCTTCGGCGTAATGATAGCCTTGTTGCCACCACGTTTCCATTAATTGTTTATTGAAGATTAATGAATTTTCGGTAAGTTTTGTTGGTGTAAAATATAGGTTAAGTTTAACATTGCGGTGTTTTGCCGCTAGTTTTCCAATAGCAATATCTCCTTTTTCAACTTGATCAGACAAATGACCAAAAAGATTAATCATCAATGAAAATGGATTTTTACCCAATACTTTATTGTATTCTAAATTTTCACTTTCTAAGATAATCGCATCAACTTCGGTTGCACCTCTTAAAATAGCTTCTCTAATTGGCACAACACAACCCAAACCGCCATCTGCATATTCAAAACCATTTTTAGTCGCTAAAGACATAAAAGGCACCAAATTACAAGATATCCAAATCCAGTCGCAAAACTCTTCGTAGCTGTAATCTTTAATCGACTTGTACTCTGCTCTATTTTTTGACAGATTAGTAACGGTAACTACAACATCTTCTTTAGTAGCTCTAATTTTATCATATTCGTCTTTGGTAAAATTATCTTTAATGTGTTTCCTTAAGTTTTTGCTTTCACCAAAGGTTCGTTTTCGTTTTATAAACTGAAGTACGGTATTAAAATAGTTAATCGACACAAACTCGCGGTCGCCTTTCTTCTTAACTACAAAAGGATTAATATTAAAAATGGAGTGCTGATTAACATGCGTATAAATATCATACAACTTTCCAATATCATGCGCTGCCAAATGCGGAATTAACAAACTTCCCGTAGATGTGCCCAAATACATATCATAATTTCTGCCTTCTTGCTCAATTAAATATTGCGCAACGCCACCAGCAAATGCACCTTTACTACCGCCACCAGAAATGACTAAAGCTTTCAAAATCTATAAATCGGATTTAGTTAGTTTATTAATTTTCTTCCTGCAAATTACTAATAATTGAACGATATCTATCGTCTTCTGACAAGTTTTCTAATAGCGTTTTTGCAAAACTTTTAAATCGCCAATTATGATGTTTTGAAGCTTCGACTAAGTTTTTTAAAGCCTCTTTATTAAACACACCAATACTAGACAAATAACCAAATGCGTTTTGACGCAAACTAAATGGTTGCTCTGGATTGGTATAACTCACTAATTCTTCAAAAAAGTCTTGTTTTTTATCTGTTTTAAATTCTGGTGTTGCCAAAGCCAATGTTAACCACAACGTACGCACATTGTAATCGTTAAACCCAAAAACTGATTGAGTTTGCTCTAAATATTCATTTCGTTTTCGCGGAAAATTTGCCCAAAGATTATACAAAGCAGCTTCAATGGTGACGTACGATTGATCGTTTAACAACGTTTCATAATCCTGCTGAAAGTCTTCTGAAATTTCAGACATATTTAAAGCTAATGCTTGTCTTAAGTGAAGATTTTTAGACGCAAACGCTTCTTTTACCAAATCGTTGTAAGTTGGATACTCTGGTTTAGACAACGTCTCTTTTAATACTGCAACTTGTATTGGGTAAAATCCGTCCGGTAATTGCGTCACCAAACTTGATGGTATATAATTATCATCATCGTCTGTTCTGTATGTTAAATACGGATGTTCTTCAATAATTAATAAAAATGCAGAAGTTTCGTTAGATTGTAAAGCGGTTTTCATCTCATTAATTGGTAACGCTTTGCTTTTTAACCAAACTTGTACAAAATTAGACAAGTTCATTCCTGAAACTTTTTCAACTTCACTTATAAAATCATTAGTTTCTACATTACCGTAAGCATGTTTGTTTAAATAGCGTTTTACTACTGTTTTAAACGCCTTATCACCTACTTTTTCTCTTAGCACATGTAAAACCCAAGCACCTTTTTTATAAAACGTTGTGCTGCTAGATTTTGGATCTAGTAACGCTGTACTTTGTCCAGCTTGTTCTTGTGCTTCTAATTCTTTAAAATATTGGTATAATTGCCAATAGTAATAATCGTCACCAAAAATATCGCGTTCTGCTAATAGCGCGTAATACGTAGCAAATCCTTCTTGTAGCCAATGGTGTATTCCTGAAGTTTCGGTAACTAAATCGCCAAACCATTGATGGGCTAACTCGTGCGCATTAACATTGACGTAGTTTTTATCTACAAAACCAACCTCATCAATCATAAAATCGTCTGAAAAAATGGTACAACTTGTATTTTCCATACCCGAATACAAAAAGTCTTTTACAGGAACTTGCTTATAGTTTTGCCAAGGATATGGCATGCCAATTTCTTCCTCTAAAAAATCAAACATCTGTGTCGTGTAACGGTACGTTGGCTCTACTTTCGCAGAATCTTCTGGATAATAATATAATTGGATAGGAATACCACTTTTTGAAGTGATTTCTTTTTTATCATATTCACCAATTGCTAAAGCTACAAGGTAACTTGACATTGGTTGTAGCATATCGTAATGCCAAGTTTTAAAACCATTATCGTCTTCAACATTTAATAATTTACCGTTTGAAATAACATAATAATCTTCGTCAGCTATTATACTTAAATCAAATTCAATTTTATCATTCATATCATCTATACTTGGCAACCAATTGCTAGTGTATTTACCTTGACCTTGTGTCCAAACTTGTGTATATTCTTCTTTTTCGACAAAATACATAGCTTTTTTAGAAGTCATTCCATAATCTAAATGCAGCTTGTATTTTTTGTTCTTTTTAAAATTATGTATTATAAAAATTTTATTATCAGAATTGAAAATTTTTGCTCTGTAGTCAGGCTCTTTAGATTCTTCGCTATACAGATGCCAATCTCTAACTCTTGTATTAATCGCATCTAAAAATATTGTATCTGTCTTTTTTTTAATTTGAAAATCAATAAAGATTCGTCCTGTAACAACATTTTCATAACCTCTATGCATAATGTTTGCATTGATTCTTTTAAAATCCACAACATCGGTTTGCTGTGCAGTTACAAGACAACTAAAAAATGTAAAAAGAAGTAATAGGTAATATCGCATAGTTAGTTTTTATCAAGGACTAGACCAAAATACAATTTTTTGTCATTTCGACGAAAGGAGAAATCACATCATATTAGTTTTAACATCTCTTAACTGTACTCTTAGCTACTTATGTGATGTCTCACATACATTCGACATGACAGCGATAAATCTCTTTCACTTTAACTCAAAAAAATGTAATTTCGTTGCTTATGAGTACCAACTTACAAACTCCTATAGATTATTTAAAAGGCGTAGGACCAAATCGTGCCGATTTACTACGTAAAGAGTTAGGTATTCATACATATCAAGATTTAATCAATCTGTTTCCTAATCGCTATTTAGACCGCACACAGTATTATAAAATTAACCAATTACAACCCAATGCTAGCGAAGTTCAAATTGTTGGTAAAATTATCAAGTTTGAAGAAGTTGCTCAAAAAAGAGGCAAAAGATTAGTCGCTACGTTTAAAGATGACACTGGCTCTATGGAACTGGTTTGGTTTAGAGGTCAAAAATGGATTAGAGAAAGTTTAAAACTAAATACACCTTACGTCATTTTTGGTAAAACAAATTTGTTTGCAAACAAGTTTAGCATGCCTCATCCGGACATCGAATTAATATCCGAACATCAAGCAAATTTGCGTAGTAATATGCAAGCCATTTATCCCTCTACAGAGAAACTTTCTAACAAAGGAATTAGCAATCGTGTGATGACAAAAATCATGCAAAATTTGTTCTTAGAAACGAAGGGAAAATTTGCCGAAACTTTGTCTAAAAATTTGCTTAAAGAAAACCAATTAATTTCCAAATCTGAAGCTTTATTCAATATCCATTTTCCGCAAAATCAAGAAGCACTTTCTAAAGCAAAATTTAGGTTAAAATTTGAAGAATTATTTTACATTCAATTACAATTAATTTTAAAAAATTTAATCAATAAAAAGAAGATAAAAGGATTGCCTTTTGATAAAGTTGGAGACCACTTTAACAACTTTTACAAAAACCATTTACCGTTCGAATTAACCAATGCACAAAAACGTGTTTTGAAAGAAATTCGTTCAGATTTAGGTAGTCATGCGCAAATGAATCGCTTATTACAAGGCGATGTTGGTTCTGGAAAGACTATAGTCGCACTAATGTCAGTATTAATGGCGCTTGACAACGGTTACCAAGCCTGCTTAATGGCGCCAACTGAAATTTTGTCAGTTCAGCACTATAATGGATTAGTTGAGTTATGTAAAGATTTGAAAATCAGAATTAAAATACTTACAGGTTCAAGTAAAACTTCAGAACGAAAAGAAATTCATAATTTGCTAGAAAATGGCGAATTAGACCTCTTAATTGGCACACATGCATTGCTTGAAGACAAGGTGAAATTTAAAAATTTAGGACTCGCCATTATTGACGAACAACATCGATTTGGAGTTAAGCAACGTTCTAAATTATGGAAAAAAGGTCCGTCCATAATTTTAGAAAATGGCGAACAATCTGCTCCTATTCCACCGCATATTTTGGTGATGACAGCAACACCAATTCCGCGTACTTTAGCCATGTCAATTTATGGTGATTTAGACATCTCGATTATCGACGAATTACCACCTGGAAGACAAGCCATAAAAACGGTACATCGATACGATAATAATCGACTTAAAGTGTTCCGATTTATACGTGATGAAATAGCTAAAGGAAGACAAGTTTATATCGTCTATCCGTTGATACAAGAAAGTGCTCAAATGGACTATAAAGATTTGATGGATGGATACGAAAGTATCGCCCGAGAATTCCCTACACCTAAGTATCAAATTTCAATTGTCCATGGACAGATGAAACCTGCCGATAAGGATTTTGAAATGCAACGTTTTGCTAAAGGCGAAACTCAAATCATGGTCGCTACGACGGTTATAGAAGTTGGTGTAAATGTACCAAACGCTTCTGTAATGATTATTGAAAGTGCCGAGCGTTTTGGTTTATCGCAATTACACCAATTACGTGGTCGTGTTGGTCGTGGCGCAGCACAAAGCTATTGTATACTAATGACTAGCCACAAACTGTCAGAAAACAGTAAAACACGTATCCAAACCATGTGTCAAACCAACGATGGTTTTGAAATTGCCGAAGTCGACTTAAAACTTCGTGGTCCAGGAGATATTATGGGTACACAACAAAGCGGTGTACTTAACTTACGTATTGCAGATGTGGTAAAAGACAGTAACATTTTACAACACGCACGTTATTGGGCTAAACAAGTTTTAACCAAAGATCCAAGCTTATCGCATCCAGAAAACGCGGTTATTTTAAACACCTATCGTCAAATGGCTAAGTTTAAAAACATCTGGAATTACATTTCATAACACTACATTTTAAGACAGTTTTAAAATAGTTTACTGCTATAACCCTTATTTTTATAGTAAAAACTATGAAAACTTTAATCCCACTATTAATCTTTCTATTTATGACACCACTAACAATCATTGACTTTAACAACAATAGTAACATTAGTAACTGGCAAGTTGTAGATGATGTTGTTATGGGAGGAAAATCCAACGGAAACTTTCAATTAAACAAAGACGGTTATGCGGTATTTAGCGGCGATGTTTCTTTAGAAAATAATGGTGGTTTTAGCTCTGTTCAATATACTTTTGATGCTTTAAATATTACCAACTATAAAACGGTTTGTATCAAGCTTAAAGGCGATGGTAACAACTATCAATTTAGATTAAAAAGAGACCAAAACGACTATTATTCTTACAAAAAAGAGTTTAAAACCAACGGAGATTGGCAAACTATTAAATTACAATTAGCTAGTTTACAACCTACTTATAGAGGTAGATCTTTAGATATACCTAATTTTAACAGCAACAGCATTGAACAGCTTACTTTTTTAATTGCTAATAAAAAACCGCAGTCTTTTAAACTTGTGTTAGATAAAATTTGGCTAGAGTAAACACAGCACCAAAACACACAAAACCAGTAATTTATAGCGATTTTCTGGTGGTACATCCAACAGATTTTCATTTTTAAGATTGAAATAGTAATTTACACAAGCTATAATCAATTAAAACCATTACAATGAAAACCGCATTATTTACCTTAAGCCTTTTGTTTTTAATGTCTTGCAACAACAAAAAACAAGACACCACACAACCATTACAGAAGTTAAAGACACTATTAACATAGCAGCCGAACTACAATCTATAGAAAAGACTAGAGCTGCATTTCAGTTGGCAATTAAAGAAAATAGATTTAGAGATTTAAAGCAATACGGCACTAAAGACATAAAGTCGCTAACACCAATTTGTGATGCTTGGGAACCATTTAAAACCATAAGAGACAACCCAACAGGACAGTTTCATTATGATAGTTTAGTGATGCGCCCAAAAGAAACCATTATTGTTAGCGATAGTGTGGCTTACGACTTTGGTACCAGCTCTACTTATTACACCAATGCAGAAGGCGAAGCTATAGAGCTAAACGCTACCTTTTTAGCCATACTTAAAAAGGATAAAACTGATGGAACTTGGAAACTACACCGAGAAGTTGCTAATACCGTAAAATTAGATTAAAACAAGTAGTTTTTTTGAATTGTTTTTGTGATGTCTCTCTGTGTTCGACATGACTTGAGTAGTCATTTCGACGATAGGAGAAATCGCATCTGGGTTTTTAGTACTGGATTTGCTTACTCGGCTATGTGCTACTTGTGTGATGTCTCACCTGCGTTCGACATGACTAAGATTACATAATTTGATTATTTAACGTTTCCCAATTTGGATTAAAGTTAGAAATTAAATTATTCTTTTTTTCTCTTCTCCATTTTTTGATTTCTTTCTCTCTTAAAATAGCATCATAAGGTTTTTCAAAACCTTCGTAATAAACTAAGTAAATACAATTATACTTACCTGCAAAAGACAGTTTTTGGTTTTGGTTGTCAAAATAATGTTGTGCTAATCGCTTTTGAATATTATTAGTAACACCAACATAAAGTGTTGTTCTGTATTGATTGGTTAGTATGTAAACAAAATGATTAAAAAACATAGTTAAATGTATGATTTATTTTTGAATTGTTTATGCGATGTCTCTTTGTGTTTGACAGGACTTGACGTAGTCATTTCGACGGTAGGAGAAATCGCATCTTGATTTGTCATTTAGATTTGCTTACTCTGCGCTGAGCTGCTTGTGTGATGTCTCACGTGTGTTCGACAGGACTTGGTTTTGTCTTTTCGACGGTAGGAGAAATCGCATCTTGATTTGTCATTTTAGATTTGCCTACTCTGCGCTGTGTTGCTTGTGTGATGTCTCACCTGTGTTCGACATGACTTGCGTAGTCATTTCGACGGTAGGAGAAATCGCATCTTGGTTGTAGTGTGATTTGCTTACTCTGCACTAAGCTACTTTTGTGATGTCTCACGTGTGTTCGACATGACTAAGGGATACTTTTACCCTTTTTAAATCCTAACTGTATTAATATGGATTTATTGGTTTTATGTCGAATGAATTTTCGTGTTTTAAATTGAAAGTATAACTTCATTACAGAAAGATAAAATGAATTATAATCTTGATTTGTTAAAACATTAAAATAACTCAAATGAGTAAAATAAATTTATCTAAATTTTCAGATTCTTTAAAAGAAAATACAACTTTAGTGTTTTTTATGCAAAGACTAAGCGAACTATTATTTGACTACACTTTAGACACCTATAAACCAAGAGCATTAAATACAATTTTATTGTGCGAGGAATTACTTAATGTAATAGAAGAAGTCGAAAAGCAAATTATTGACAGAAAGAATATTGAACACATTTTTAATGAATTAAAATGGTCTTTCAAATGTGATCCAATCGCTAAAGAAATAATAGGTGACAGAAGACACGATTATCTTGAATCAGTTGATATAAAAGACATACCAAAATTAAAGATAACTATAAGCCTTTTAAAGAATAAACTAGGAGATTTCAATTATTTAGATAAATCAAAAGAAACCATTATTAATCTAATTCAATCTAAATCTCCAGAAAAAAGGAAAATTGAAAAAATCACAAGTTCTTTAATAACTGGATTAGCTGATTTGGGGTACAACAAGTATTATATTCATAAAAAATTTAATGAGTCTTTTATAAATTTTGATGGAGTCAGAAATAATTTAGAGTTTATTTCTGAATTTTTCAATAATTTCAATTACCAAAATTATAATTTTACTGTCGTATTCAAAGCACATATATTTTTTGAGAAATTTGCTGACTCATGCCAATCTTTTATGTTAAATATAACCCAAGATTTATCATCTTTCTTTAATATAGAAAACACTAAGGAATACTGTAAAGACTTTATTGATAAAAAGAGAAGCAACCAAGTCTATATTGTTGCTGAAAATATAATTGAACTTGATGAAGTTTCTGCTAGATTAGAAGTATTGGAAAGAATTGAAAAAATCTCTAATATTTTCGTTTTTTTTCACCATAAAAATAATCCAACGTGGAACAGTACCGGACTAGTTATTAAATTAGACAATAATGATAACATTCAAGATTCTACAATTATATCGTCTTCAACACCAGTTCTTCACAAAACACTTGACTTAACTCCATCTAAAGCTAGTGTTGAGTTAAAAAAGGTTCTTAAAAACTTTGGTTTAGAATCTAGTTCTTTCAGAAGATTCGACACCGCAATTGACTTACATGCTTCTGCAGTAAAAAACACGGAAGTTCAAAATCAACTTTTAAATTTATGGATTGCATTAGAGACATTAATTACACCTAATAAATCTAAAAGTAAAATTCAGAATTATTCTGACATAATAACAAATTTTTTAGTTTATGACTACGCAGAAAGAATATTTAGATATGTTTCCAAAGCAATAATCAGAGAATCTCATGGTTTAAAAACAATTTTAACTGAAAATATCACTGGAGATTTAGATTTATATAAAAAGGTAGCAATATTAATTATTAGTCCTGAGTATTCAGATTTAAGAGAAGAGGTTTATGAAAGGCTTGAAAATAATGCGCTACTTATTTATCGTATAAAAAGATTAAACAAAGAATTTGCAAAAGGGAAAGATATAAAGAAGTTTATTGATACTCATATTTTTAAAACAAAACTTCAGTTATTTAGAATTTACAGAACATGAAATCTAATTGTACATTCTGGTCGAGTACCTAACTTCACAGAAAACCTAACTGAAAACCTTCATAATTATGTAGATAGTTTTTTAAAAAAGAGTATTTGATTTTTCTTTGGAAAACAAAAGGATAAACTCAATTGAGCAAGCTTGTTTAGAAATGGAATTGTTAGTTTCTCGATATTTGAAAAACATAGAAAAACATAAAGACGCAACAATTACTAAAGACAATATTGATTCTATCTTATTTGGAATAAAATAATAATTATAAATAATAACTTATCTGTACCTAAATCTAAAAATACTTACTACTACTCCGCCAACAATCCATCCACAAACGATGTAAACTCAGTTTTAAACTCGGTAAACTTATCACCAGTTGCTGGTCCGTTAAAACCGGTGTGTATTTTACGTACTTTACCTGTTTTATCAATAAAAATAGAGGTTGGATAACTTAATACGTGGTTAAGCATTGGTAGTTTTTCGTTGGCTTTACTTTTGCTAGTTGTACCAGTTTGCGCTAATAAAATTGGGTAGTTAATCCCTACTCTATCTTTAAGACGTTTTATGTTTTTAAACGCTGTTTCTTCAGTTTTTGCATACTCAAAAGCTAGCGCTACAAACTCTATATCTTTGTCTTTATTGTTATTGTAATATTGTGCGTAGTAATTGCTTTCATCTAAACAATTTGGGCACCATGTTCCCATAATTTGAACAACAACCACTTTGTTTTTAAATCTGTCATCGGTTAAAGAGATTAGGTTTCCGTTTTCATCAGGAAATGTAAAGGTTAAAGTCTCATAACCATCTTTTAAATAGGTTAAGGAGTTGGCATCTGCTAAAGTAAAGTTATCGTTACGTTTTGCGGTAAAAGGCTCTTTCCAATGGTTACCAGAGTAAAATGTACCGTATAATATACTATCGGTTACGGTTGCCGTAAATAAAAATGCATGAGAACCATCAAATGTAGACAGATGCATTTGGTCACCGTTAATTACGCCATCTAGGTAACGGTAATCGCCAGTTTCTGTTCTAAAAGTACCTGTTACGGTATTTCCGTTTTGTGTAAATATGCCTTTTGCTTTGTAACTATCGTCTGTATTTGGGCTAAAAGTGGTTTCCCAATTACCTGTAATGGTTGTGTTTGGTTTTTCAGTCGTTTCAAATCTTGTTTTTGCTGGTGCTGCGGTAAATGGTACACTACGGTCTTTACCTTCGGTAATGTATTGACCTGTTAATGTTTGGTCTTGTATTTTGACTTTGATATAACTCTCAAAAACAGGCATTTGTATAAAAACCGAGTCGTTTTTGTATTCAATTTCATCTACAGTAATCACTTCTTCTGCGTTATAAATTTCTAGCGTATTTGCGTCTTTCACCTTAAATAGAAACGGTAATGTTGTGTTATCGTCTACTTGTAATTGCGCACGATACGTATCTGCTGTTAAAAATTTGGTGCTTTGCTCTTGCTTGCAAGAAAATACAAGTATTGTGATTAAAAGTAATGTTATTTGACGCATGTGATGAGAGTTTTTAAAGCGTTAAAAATAATCACAAAAAAAGGTGTTGCCAAAACAACACCTTAGTTTTATGTAAAAATTAAGACTAGACTACTCTTCTATTGTTTCTATTTTTTCTTCTTGTTTGTCTATCTCTGCTCTTTTTAAAGCTACTTTTTCGCGTACTTCTCTAATTTTAGATTCGTGTTGCTTTAAGCGTTCTTGCATTTGATCTATGCGGTCAAGACGCGCATTGGCATCTTCTTCGCTAATTTTTTTCTCTTCAAGCATTTGCTTAATCTTTGTCCTTGACGCTTCTAAACGTGCTTGACTGTTACTAACAAAATCTTGACGTTTTTCTAAATGCTGCTGGCTATTTTTTATACGTTCTTTAGCCATTTTTGCACGTTTAATTCCAAAAGCTTTTTGGCTTATTTCCTTTTTCTCTCGCTGTTCTTCAAGCACTTGTTTGCGTGCCTTTATTTCTTTTCTGTAATCTTCTTGTTTCTCTCTAAGTTTTGCATTTTGAGATTGACGTACTTGACGCATTTCTTCCATCAAAGCCTTACGTTCTTCTGGTGTAGCGTCTTTCATTTTTGTTTTAATTTCTTCAGCTTTATACTGCATCTCACCAGACATGTTTTGACGCTCTTCTTTCATTTCGGCATGTTTTTCTCTAATTTCTTCACGCTTTTCTTCCATTTCTTTGCGTTTTTCTTCTTGCTTTTGTTGCATTTGATCACGCTTCTCTTGCATCTTTTCTTTATGCATGTCTTTTTGATGTTCCATTTTTTCTTTGGCGGTTTTCATTTTGTCTTGCGCCTGTAATGGTTGTAATGCTGTACCAACAAAAATGGCAAGCAATAAAAATTGTTTTAAAGTTTTCATGATTATTGGTCTATATTTTCTAGTTCTAGTAATTCTTCTTCTATCTTTTTAGCTTCTTCATCTATTTGATCTATCATTTGCTCTGCATCTTGCTCAATTATCTGAATAGAATCTACTGCAGTTTCTACTTTTTTCGCATTCTCTTTCTTTGTATTTCTACATGAAGTTAAGCTAATGACAAATGCTAAAAATGCAATTTTTAATAGTGTTTTCATAGGTTTGTAGTTTTGGTTATGTTCCATTTAATTTACGCATCTCTCGAATAAATAGTTGGTTTATTAACATTTTTTAAGATTTAAATCAAGATAAAACGCAAGTTTTTACCGACTAAAAACACCTTAACACATTTAAGAAAGATAAATCTTACTTATTCAATTCTTTTAATTACTATAAAAAAGCTAGTTAGCAACAGTAAATTGTACATATCTAATAATTTTCATAAAAAACGTTTTAGGCGTTTCTATTGCTGGCAAGTATTGTTATATTTGTGCTCTTAATTAGAAGATACATGAAGATTTCTTACAACTGGCTAAAACAGTTTATAAAAACCGATTGGACAGCAGAACAAACTAGCGAATTACTAACCGATTTAGGACTTGAAGTTGAAGGCTTAGACCTATACCAAAGTGTTAAAGGCGGTTTAGAAGGTGTTGTTGTTGGAGAAGTTTTAACTTGCGTACAACACAGTAATGCAGACAAACTTAAAGTTACTACAGTAAATATTGGACAAGAACAACCTGTACAAATTGTATGTGGCGCACCAAATGTAGCTGCTGGACAAAAAGTGCCTGTAGCGACTATTGGCACCACTTTATATACTGAAGAAGGCGAAGCTTGGACCATTAAAAAAGGTAAGATTAGAGGTGAAGAATCTCACGGAATGATCTGTGCAGAAGACGAGCTTGGCTTAGGTAAATCTCATGACGGCATTATGGTATTACCAGAAGACACTGTAGTTGGAACACCTTGCGCCGATCTTTTTGAAGTAGAAAACGACCAAGTTTTTGAAATTGGATTAACACCAAACCGTGCAGATGCTATGAGCCACTACGGTACAGCAAGAGACCTTAGAGCTGGTTTATTACAAAAAGGAATACATTTAGAGTTAATCACTCCAAGTGTAAGTTCTTACCACGTAGATAGCAGAACATTAAAAATAGATATTGATGTTAAAGACTATGATTTAGCTCCACGTTATTGCGGTGTTACTTTATCTGGTTTAAAAGTTGAAGACTCGCCAGCATGGTTACAAAACAGATTAAAAGCTATTGGCTTATCGCCTATCAATAATATTGTAGATGCGACTAACTATGTTTTACACGAGTTAGGACAGCCTTTACACGCATTTGATGCAGCAAAAATAACAGGTCATAAAGTTGAAGTTAAAACCTGTGAAGCTGGTACAAAATTTACCTCTTTAGATGGTGTTGAACGTGAATTACATGAAGATGATTTAATGATTTGTGACGCTGAAAAACCAATGTGTATTGCTGGTGTTTTTGGCGGAAACGAAAGTGGTGTTACAGAACATACCACTGCTATTTTCTTAGAAAGCGCCTACTTTAATCCTGTAAGTGTACGTAAAACAGCAAAACGTCATGGATTAAACACCGATGCCTCTTTTAGATTTGAACGTGGTATTGATCCAAACCTTACTAAATATGCATTAAAACGAGCGGCGTTATTAATTTTAGAGATTGCTGGTGGCGAAATTACTAGTGATATCGTAGATTTTTACCCAAAGAAAATTGAAGATTTTCAAGTTACTTTAAGTTTTGATAAAATCACAAAGCTTGTTGGTCAAGAAATTCCTAAAGAAGAAGTAAAATCAATATTAGCCTCTTTAGACATTAAAATAAATAGCGTTACCGAAACTAATTTAGGATTAACCATTCCGCCATATCGTAACGATGTAACTAGAGAAGCAGATGTAATTGAAGAAATACTAAGAGTTTACGGTTATAACAATGTAGAGATTAGTACAAAGATGAATGCGTCTGTATCTAACTCATCTCGTTTTGAAGATTATAAATTACAAAACGTTGTTGGTAACTTATTAGCGTCTCAAGGTTGGTATGAGATTATGGCTAACTCGTTAACAAGCGCAAAATACATTGCGTTAAGTGAGCAATTAAAAGACGAGCATAATATAGAAATGCTTAATCCATTAAGTCAAGATCTTGGGGTAATGCGTCAAAGCTTAGTATTTTCTGGTTTAGAAGCATTAAGCTATAACATCAATAGAAGACAAACCAATTTAAAGTTTTTTGAGTTTGGTAAAACTTACCACAATTTTAATGGTACAAGAGAAGAGCACAAACACTTATCTTTATTTGTAACAGGTTTTAAAAACGAAGAAAACTGGGCACATACACCAGAAAAATCTAATTTTTTCCATTTAAAAGGAAGTGTTGCCGCTATTTTAACACGTTTAGGTATAGATAGATACCAAGAAAGCAGTGCTAAAAACGATGTGTTTAGCGAAGGCTTACAATTAAATATTGGTCGTGATACTTTAGTTGAATTTGGAGTTTTAAAAAGTAAAATCACTAAGCAATTTGACATTACTCAAGATGTATTTTATGCAGACTTTAATTGGGACACTATATTAACGGTAGCAAAACGTAATAAGATTAAATTTACACCAATACCAAAATATCCTGAGGTAAGACGTGATTTTGCATTACTTATTGATGACAAGGTTACTTTTGAAAGCATTACCAAAATTGCCAAAAAAACTGAAAAGCAACTACTTAAAAACGTCAACCTTTTTGATGTGTACCAAGGTAAAAACTTACCAAACGGTAAAAAGAGTTATGCTGTAAGCTTTACATTTTTAGATGAAAACAAAACCCTTACAGACAAAGTTGTAGATAAGATCATGAGTAAGCTTCAAAGCAACTTTGAACGTGAACTTGGAGCTGAATTAAGATAATGGTAAAAGAAAATAATAAACCACAAACATCATCATTTAGCTTATTTCTTAGTTTTTTCTTTATTGTCTATGGCATATATAGAGTTTATAAACAATTAGTCAATAACGAAAGTACCTTTAGACTTATTCTAAGTATCGGATTTATTGTTTACGGTGTCTTTCTACTTTTCAAGTATTTTAAAGAAAGAAAACAAAACAGATAATTTTTAAAAGCCTTCAACTAATATTGAAGGCTTTTTTTATTAGTTGAAAAATGTTAAAGCTTTGCAATTAAATGATCTATGTTTTATTTTTAGGTTGAAAAAAATTGAAAAGCTATGATTTTTAACCCTACAAACATAGAAGAAAAACTACGTCTGCAGCAATCTAAGCAAATAGCACAACCAGACATTTTAAAACAAGTACAAGCTATTTTTGAAGCTGACAATTTAAAAGAAACTATTATTAAAAATGAATTAAAATCTGGTAATGACAGCAGTTGCAATCATTTCAATATAGATCTTTTAGCTAGTGATCGTATTTTTCATATAGACAGTATTAAAAAAACATGTATTGATTACCGACTTCGATTTTTAGATACAAAGTATTTTAAAAATGAATTTCCGCAAGAAGCCATTCATAAAATAAAAGCTTTAGAAAAGGAACATAACATTACGCTAAGCGGATTTAAAATTATGGCACCTTCAAAGCTTTTTAAATTAGAAAACCCAGATGATCCGTTATTATTTGCTCCTATTGGTAATGGCTATTATTATCTTATCCACAAATGGGGAAATGATTTAAATCCATTGAGAAAATGGCGTATGCTTCCTTTTAAAAACTATGAAAACTTATTGGTTTTTGCTTTAATCGTCAGTTTTGCATTAACTTATCTTTTTAACCAAAACTTACCGCAAGACAAAAACCACACAAGCTATTTTTTCTTGTTGTTTTTATTTATGTTTAAATCTATAGTTGGCATTGTTATTTACTATGCTATTTCTCAAGGAAAAAATGTAAATTCTGCAATCTGGAATAACAAATACAGCAAGTAATTTATTGCAATATTTTTAGTATCTTTATTAGAAACCAATACTGAAAATATTATGGAATCTGAATACATAAAAATATATACAGGTGATTTTTTAACCTCGCAACGCATACAACAAAGATTAGAAGATATTGGTATAAATGCAGTTGTAAAAAATGAAGACGAATCTGCAAGACTAGCTGGTTTTGCCAATCCTGTTCCAAGCTTACAGGATATTTATGTTCATGAAACCGAGCTTGATAAAGCTTTAACTGTAGTTGAATCTATAAAAAATCAAGAATAACTAAATAGAAAAAAGCCTCTTCAATAACAGAAGAGGCTTTTAACACTAATTCAAATAGCATTTACACGTTTTATTATGACTTTGGTAATAATACAGTATCTACAACATGTATTACACCATTAGATTGATTTACATCTGCAATAGTTACTTTACCTGAGTTTCCGTTTTCATCAGTTACGTAAACATCTCCTCCTTTTGACCAAATGGTTAAAGTTGAGCCAGAAAGTGTTTTAACAATTGCTTTTCCATCTCCATCTTCAATTAATTTTGCGATAGCTTTAGCTTTCCAGTTTCCTGAAACTACATGGTATTTTAAGATAGTTTGTAATTGTTTTTTATTTTCTGGTTTTAATAAAGTAGACACTGTTCCGTCAGGTAATTTTTCAAATGCAGCATTAGTTGGTGCAAATACAGTAAATGGTCCATCACTTTGCAAAGCCTCTACTAATCCCGCTGCTTTTACTGCAGCTACTAAAGTTGTGTGATCTTTTGAGTTGACTGCATTTTCTACAATGTTTTTAGATGGATACATTGCTGCACCACCAACCATTTTAGTGTCTTCTTTCATCATTTTGTCTTGAGCAAAACCTAAAGAAGTCACGAAGAATAAACTTAGTCCTAATACGATTTTTGATAATTTTTCTGTTTTCATAATTATAGATTTTTGGTTTTGTGTTCAATTTATCTACGCAGTAAAAGAGACTTTGGTTTTATAAATTTTTAGTTTAACAGAGAATTAACGATAATAACAAACAAAAAAGCCTTCAAAATTAATTTTGAAGGCTTTTTAAATATTTATAAAACAAGTAATTAAACAGTATACATTTGATCACGTTGTTCTTTAATCTTTTTATCTTCCATATACTCATCAAAAGTAGTATATCTATCAATAACACCATTTGGAGTAAGCTCTACTACTCTATTAGCTACAGTTTGTGCAAACTCGTGATCATGAGTTGTAAATAATACTGTACCCTTAAAGTTTTTTAATGAGTTATTAAATGCTGTAATACTTTCTAAATCTAAGTGGTTTGTTGGTTCGTCTAACATTAAAACGTTAGCTCTTGTCATCATCATTCTTGATAACATACAACGCACTTTTTCTCCTCCAGATAATACATTAGATTTTTTAAGTGCTTCTTCACCAGAAAAAATCATTTTTCCTAAGAAACCTCTAATATGTACTTCTTCTCTTTCTTCTTCAGTTTTTGCCCATTGACGTAACCAATCTACAAGAGTTAAATCATTTTCGAAAAACTTACTGTTATCTAATGGTAAATAAGATTGTGTTGTAGTTACGCCCCAAGAAAATTCTCCTGCATCTGGTTTTTGATTGTTATTTAAAATCTCATAAAACGCAGTTGTTGCACGAGAGTCTCTAGAAAACACAACAACTTTATCTCCTTTTTGAAGGTTTAAATCGATGTTTTTAAATAATACTTCTCCATCTAAAGATGCCGCTAATCCTTCAACATTTAAAATTTGATCACCAGCTTCACGCTCGCGTTCAAAAATAATAGCAGGATAACGTCTTGATGTTGGTTTAATTTCGTCTACATTAAGCTTATCAATCATTTTCTTTCTTGATGTTGCTTGTTTACTTTTTGCAACGTTAGCAGAGAAACGACGAATAAATTCTTCTAATTCCTTTTTCTTTTCTTCTGCCTTTTTGTTTTGTTGTGCACGTTGTCTAGCAGCTAATTGTGAAGACTCATACCAGAACGTATAATTACCAGAAAAGTGATTGATTTTTCCGAAGTCAATATCACTAATATGTGTACAAACGGCGTCTAAAAAGTGACGGTCGTGAGATACAACAATTACACAGTTATCATAGTTTGCTAAGAAATGTTCTAACCAAGAGATTGTTTCGTAATCCAAATCGTTGGTAGGCTCATCCATAATTAACACATCAGGATTACCAAATAATGCTTGCGCTAATAACACACGTACTTTTTGCTTACCATCTAAATCTGCCATTAAAGTGTAATGCAAATCTTCTTTAATACCTAAGTTAGATAACATAGCTGCAGCATCACTATCTGCATTCCAACCATTCATCTCTTCAAACTGCACTTGAAGTTCACCTATTTTTTCAGCATTTTCATCAGTATAATCTGCATAAAGCGCATCAATTTCTGTTTTTATTTTATATAAAGGTTTGTTTCCTTTTAAAACAGTTTCTAACACTGTATCTTCATCGTGCTTATTGTGATTTTGTTCTAAAACCGACATACGCTTTCCTGCTTCTAAACTAACATGTCCAGAAGTTGGTTCCATTTTCCCAGAAAGTATTTTAAGGAATGTCGATTTTCCTGCACCATTGGCTCCGATAATTCCGTAGCAGTTTCCGTTATTAAAAGTGGTATTTACCTCGTCAAAAAGGATACGTTTACCAAATTGAACAGATAAATTAGATACTGATAACATAAGCTATAATTTAATTTTTTGCAAAAGTAGAAAATTAGTATCAAAAAACACTATATATTGCCTTATTATAAGTTTTAACAACGCCTTAACATTATGAATATACTGCAAAACATATTTTTGTTGATATATAGACAATTAGCCCTTAATATATAATGAATTACAAATTCGTATACTTTTTAATAGCACTATCGTTAAGCTTTTTTTCTTGTGAAGAAGATAAAAAAGCTAATCTAAATGGTAATGCTTTTTTTGGAGGCGAAATTATTAACCCTAATTCTAACTTTGTTGTCATACTAAAGGATAACAAGGTTTTAGACAGTGTTTACTTAGATCAAAATAATCGTTTTTCTTATACATTTAAAGATTTTGATCCTGGGTTATTTAGATTTTATGATGGTAAAGAATTTCAATCAGTACTTATTCAACCTAATGATAGTTTAATGTTTAGATTAAACACTATTGAATTTGACGAATCATTAGTGTTTACGGGTATTGGCGAAAAAGAAAATAATTTTTTAATAGAGTTGTTTCTGTTAAATGACAAATTACAAGATTCAGTTTTAAAAATAAGTCAATTAGAACCTAAAGAATTTGAAGAGCAATTAAACGCAATAAGAAAGCAAAAACAAGATAAGTTAGATGCTTTTAATGAAAAGAATGAAACTACTGAGATATTTAACAAACTAGCTCAAGCTAAAATTGACTATAATTACTATTACAGTAAAGAAACATATCCTTTTATTAATTACAGAGAAAGCGAATATCAAATATTTAGTGAGTTACCTGAAGATTTTTACAATTACAGAAATGATGTAGATTATAATAGTGTATTACTAAGAGAATATAGACCTTACGTGTCTTTTTTAAGAGTACACTTTAACAATTTAGCGCTTCAAAAGCATTTTCAACATTCTGATGATAGTATTTATAATAATCAATCTTTAGAATATAATATTGATAAATTTAACCTTATAGGCGATAAAATTAGTGATACGTTCATTAAAAACAGACTACTTTATTACAATATGGTCAAGTTTATAAATGGTTCTGAAAATGATAGTGATTACGAAAAACTTTTAGAACTATTTAAAGAAAAAAGCACAAATAAAGATCAAATAGAAAAAGCTAGTAAACTAGTTAACACCTATAAAAGATTAAAACCAGGTAATACTATACCTAACGTAACTGTTATTGATAAAAGTGATAACTTTTTATCCCTTAAGCAAATAATAGATAAACCTAGTGTTATTTATTTTTGGGACGTTTCAAAACGCTATAGATATCACTTAAAAGACGTACACTTAAAAGCTGCTGAGTTAAGTGAAAAATATCCTGAAATAGAGTTTATTGCTATTAACGTAAATAATATAAGTACAAGAGAACAAGCTGATATTTTACAACGTAATCGTCTAAAACTAATTAACGAGTTTCATTTTAAAACACCAAATGAAGCTGTAGATTTATTAGCTATTAGACCAATAAATAAAGTGTTTTTGGTTGATAAAAATGCTAATATTGTTAACCCAAAAGGTAACATGTTTGATATTAAATTTGAAAACGAATTACTTGGTTTAATCAATAAATAACCAATAAATTTTACTCATAAAAAAGCCTGTTAATTACAGGCTTTTTTTATTTTCTTTATAATTAACCTTTTAAAAAAATAGACCTAAATATTATCTAGTTATTTTCGGCACAATTCGTGTTATATTATATCTTTGAAATTATAATAAACAACCTATGAAACATCTTTTAACAACTTTTACCGCTTTTTTAATTATTTGTTCTTCTTTTTCACAAAATAACAATGCGTTTAAAGCTGGTGAAAAACTTACCTTTTCGGCATCATATAACATGTCAGGAATTTTAACAGATATTGCAGAAGTTAAAATGGAAACAAGTGCTGTAAATACAAGCGGAACAACATTGTATCGTTTAAAATGTTCGGCTACTACCTATTCTAATTTTGATAGTTTTTTTAAAATTAGAGATCTATATGAAAGTTACGTAAACCCAAAAACGGTAGCGCCGTATTTATACCAAAGAGATATTAGCGAAGGTGGTTATTACAAGTTTGTAAAATATAAGTATAGCTACAAAACTAATACTGTTTCTAGTTTAATAAGAAAGAAATCTAAAAACTTTGCTTCTGGTTTTTGGGATAGAAATAATACTATAAAAATTAATCCAGGAACTAGAGATATTGTTTCTACTTTATATAAACTAAGAACATTAGATATTCACAAAGCGCCTGTTGGTGCAAGTGACACCTTTACTGTATTATTTGATAACAAAGAAGTAAAATGCAGCTTTAAACTTTTAGGAAAAGAAACCATAAATACTGCTATTGGTAAAAAAGAATGTTATAAAATAGCCATTAACGTTGTAAACGAAAATGTTTTAAAAGGTAGTAACGCCAATATCATTTGGCTTACTGCAGACGAAAACAAAATACCAGTCTACGCAAAATTTAAAATTGCAGTAGGTAGTGGTGAGTTAAAAATTAAATCTGCTACTGGCTTAAAAAATTAAAAAAATGAAAAAAGTAACCTTAGTATTATCTTTAATTTGTGCCATTTTAGCAATTATCTTAGCTATTCTACCTTTGTTTAAATTAGCTTTTATACCTACTGTTTTGGCTTTGGTTTTTGGCCTTATTTCTTTTATTAAATCCAAAAAAGACAACCAATCCACTCATGTTGTACAAGTTTCATTTTTATTAGTAATTATTGCTTTAGGCTTATCTACTTACAAAACTGTTTTTACAGTTCAGGAAGTTGGTAATACTGAAGAATTAGAGCAACGCGAAAAAGAAAACGAAGAGAAAGCTTTAGAAGAGCTAGAAGATATAGAGATTGATGATATTGAAATTGAAGATTTAGACCTAGAATAAATCAAAAAAAATAAACCATAAAATTTAAAGGAATCTTAAGTGTTTAAGATTCCTTTTTTTATTTAATTGATAACCAACATGTTTTAAACAAATATGTAAGAAAACTATTTGTTTTGACATAAATAAGTGTATCTTTACCGACCAAATATTCATCCAGTCAATGAAATCGCTTTTAATAATCTCTGCATTATCACTAGTTGGTTCTTGTACAACCACAAAATATTCGACCAAAATAGATAACCTTCAATCTTCTATTGTGGTCACAGATTCTGCTACAGTTAGTAAATATGCTAATACTATAACAGCAGAAGAAGTTAAAACTCAAATTTTTGAGGTTGCATCTGATACTTTTAATGGTCGTGAAGTTGGTACTAAAGGTCAAAAACTAGCTGCAAACTACATCAAAGACTTTTACATAAAAGAAAATATACTTTCTGCTAACGATTCGTCATATTTTCAACATATTCCAAAATCATTTCTTCCTAAAAAATATAATGCTTCAGAAAATGTAGTCGC
Source organism: Mesoflavibacter sp. CH_XMU1404-2 (assembly GCF_037029465.1). Lineage (NCBI taxonomy): Bacteria > Pseudomonadati > Bacteroidota > Flavobacteriia > Flavobacteriales > Flavobacteriaceae > Mesoflavibacter > Mesoflavibacter sp. CH_XMU1404-2. The sequence continues at coordinate 210,038 of NZ_JAYMEM010000029.1, forward strand.
TTATATAAAAGGTGAAGAAAATCCTGAGGAATTACTAATTATTTCAGGACATTTTGATCATTTAGGTGTTAGTCACGGAGAAGTTAATTATGGCGCAGATGACAATGGTTCTGGGACCGTTGCAATGTTACAAATAGCACAAGCTTTTAAGAAAGCAGAGCGCGATGGAATTTCACCAAAGAGAAGTATTTTATTCTTGCATCTTACTGCAGAAGAAATTGGACTTCAAGGTTCTTTATATTATACTCAGAATCCACTATTTCCTTTAGAAAACACCATTGCAGATCTTAATATTGATATGATTGGTCGTGTGGATGAAAAACATAAAGACAATCCAGATTATATCTACCTTATTGGAGCAGATAGAATAAGCAAAGAGCTTCATTTTATTTCAGAAAAAGTGAATTCAACCTCAACAAACATAGAGTTAGATTATAAGTTTAATGAAAAAGATGATCCAAATCGCTATTATTTCCGTTCGGATCACTACAATTTTGCTCAAGAAGGAATACCTGTAATATTCTATTTTAATGGTACGCATGCAGATTATCATAAACCTTCAGACACACCAGATAAGATAAATTATAAGTTACTAACTAAACGTGCACAACTTATCTTTTCTACAGCTTGGTATTTGGCAAATAAAGAAGGAGATTTAATTCATAACGAAGATATTTAAAGCCTAAATTCTTCTTAATTCTTCAATCTAATACCTGCATACTAGAATTTTGTGTTATTTTTGAGAGACAATTTTAGCTCTTAAAAATTTAAATATGAAATCATTATTATCTATTGCTAGCTTTAGCGTTTTACTTACTGCTTGCGGAAGTCAACAAAAACAAGTAGAACAAGCAACTACACAACAAGAAGTTAGCCCAACAACTTATGCAGAAACTATTACTGAAGCCGAATTAAAAACATTACTTTATGAATACGCTTCAGATAAATTTAACGGAAGAGAAACAGGAACTGAAGGCGAAGAAAAAGCAATCAACTTTTTAAAAGCACATTACATGACGTATGGTGTTGCTGCCGCAAAAGGTAATGATGATTATTTTCAAAAAGTGCCTTTAGAAAAATTAGCAGCACCAGAAGTAACCTTAACTGCTAATGGTACTGCTTTAAAAAATTTAGAAGACATTGTATCTATTACACCAATGCCAACAAGTCAATTTTCTGCAGATCAAGTTATTGATTTAGGTTATGGTATTGAGGCTGATAACTACTCTAACTACAAAAACATTGACGTTTCAGGTAAAGTGGTTTTTATTCGTTCTGGAGAACCAAAAAATGAAGATGGTACATACCTAATCTCTGGTACAGAAGAAGCAACTAAATGGTCAAACTTAAGACAAGAATTTGCTACAAAACGAGATATTGCTAAAGAAAAAGGCGCTAAAGCAGTACTATACTACAACCCAAATATTTTTGGTATGGCTGCAAGACGTTACGGTGGCTCTAGTGGTCGTATGGTGCTAAGCGGTAATGACAATAATATGTATTATATGTTATTAAATGATGCAGCTGCAAAAGCTATTTTAAATACAGACACAGCAATAGACAATGCGTTTACTAACAAAACTTACAATACAAATATTGCTATAGATTACACTAACAAATCTGAAGCTTTAAACGGAAACAACGTTGTTGCGTTTATTGAAGGTACAGAAAAACCAAACGAGTACATTGTAATCTCTGCACATTTAGACCATATTGGTAATCATGATGGCGAAATTAATAACGGTGCAGATGATGATGGTTCTGGTACTGTTGCAGTATTAGAAATAGCCGAAGCTTTTGCTAAAGCTAAAAAAGATGGTCATGGACCAAAACGCTCTATCGTGTTTTTAAATGTTACAGGTGAAGAAAAAGGCTTATTAGGAAGTAGCTACTACGCAGATATGGATCCTGTTTTTCCTTTAGATCAAACGGTTGCCGATTTAAACATTGATATGATTGGTCGTATTGACCCAAAACGTGAAGGCGACAGAAATTATGTTTACCTAATCGGAAGTGATAAATTAAGTACCGATTTACATAATATTTCAGAAGAAATAAACAGCAAATACACAAATATAGAACTTGATTATACGTATAATGATGAAAACGATCCAAACCGTTTTTACTACAGAAGTGATCACTACAATTTTGCAAAAAACAACATTCCAGTAATATTCTATTTTAATGGTACACATGACGATTATCACAGACCAAGTGATACACCAGATAAAATAAATTATGATTTATTACAAAACAGAACGCGTTTAGTATTTTATACCGCTTGGGAACTAGCTAATCGTGACCAAAGAATTATTGTAGATAAAGCTGAATAAAAATTTGAATACCTAATTATAAATATCAGATAAATATATTTTATATGTATTTATCTGATATTTTTTTTATCCAATAAATAATGAATTTTTTAAATAAACTATTAATACTTACCATTGTAAGTCTATTTATTAGCAGTTGTAATACAAATAAAAAAGACAACAAAATTAATCAACCAACTGCAAAAAAAGTCATAGAAGACACATTAACCAAACATTTAAAACCCTTTGATCCTAATTTACCTACTATAGGATTATTAATGTATAATGGTGTTTTACAAAGTGAAGTCATTGCAACATCAGACGTGTTTTCAAAACCAACAGAAGATGGAAAAAGATTATTTAATGTAATTACCATATCTCAAACAAAATCTCCTATAACAACAGAAGAAGGCATGCATTTTGTTCCGGATTACACCTTTGATAACTGTCCAAAATTAAAAGCATTATTTGTTCCTAGCGCATACGATATGTATGCCCAAGTACATAATAACAAAATTGTAAATTTTATAAAAGAAAGCAATAAAACAACAGATTTTGTAGTAAGCAATTGTGCTGGTGCGCAATTAATTGGAGAATCTGGCATAGCTGATGGAAAAAAAATAGTAACCTGGATTGGTGGTGGCGTGCAATTACAAAAGGATTATCCTAAACTTATTGTTCAAAATGATAGCTTAATAACCTATGTAGAAGACGGAAAATTTAGTTCCTCAAACGGAAATCTTGCAAGCTATATTTCTGCTTTAAAGTTATTAGAAAAACTAACCGACACTTCTCATCGTAAATTTGTAGAAAGCTATTTATATTTAGACAGGTTACAAAACTGGGACAGTAATTAAAATGATAGCACAAACACCAAAAACACCATATTATGCTGTTATATTTACAAGTGTAAGAACTAATAAAGACGAAAAAGATTACACCAAAATGGCTGAGCTGATGCTTAATTTAGCTAAGCAACAACCAGGATTTTTAGGTGAAGAAAGTGCAAGAAACGCTGTAGGAATTACGGTGTCCTACTGGAAAGATTTAGAATCTATAAAAGCATGGAAACAACAAACCGATCATAAATTAGCACAACAAAAAGGAAGAACAGATTGGTACAAACAATACAAAACCAGAATTTGTAAAGTTGAACGTGATTATGAGTTTGAGCTATAAGCTGAAGTAGATTCCGAATCACACTTCTTCTGCGCTCAGCACAAGCATGAAAAATGATAAAAAAAATTTCATTCTGAGCGATAGCGAAGAATCTTTTTTAAAAGAATACTTAGCATAGATTCTTCAGTTGTTCCTCCTTCTGAATGACAAGTAAAAACAAAAAAAGCCTTTCATTTCTGAAAGGCTTTTACTTTTTGGGTGGAAGATCGGTCTCGAACCGACGACCTCCTGAACCACAATCAGGCGCTCTAACCAACTGAGCTACAACCACCATATAAAATGCATATTAAAATGCGTGTGCAAATGTAGTCTATTTACTAAATATCACAAAAGATTTTTTGAGAATTTTTATACTATTTTAAATCAAAAAGACTATTTACAGCCGCAAAACGCTCAACTGTAAAACCTTCTGCGTATTCACTATTTATTAAACGTCCTAAATCTCTTGCTCTATAAATGATACTATCTGTAAAATTCTTGCTAGAAATTGGCGTTTGAGGCTCATTACTATCAGGATTATAAAATTGTGTTTTGTAAGCTAAAACACTTTTCATTTTTATATCAATAAATTCAGAAACATCAACAACAAAGTCTGGCTCTATATTTTTCCATTGTATGTAATGATAGACTTGTTTTGGTCTCCATTTTTCTTGTGGCTTTCCTTCAATTTCTGTTTCAATTTTTACTAATCCGCTTAAAAAACAGGCATCACTTACTAATTTGCTTCCTTTACCGTGGTCAATATGTCTATCGTCTATAGCGTTGCATAACACGATTTCTGGTTGATATTTGCGTATCATTTTAATAACCTCTAACTGGTGTTGCTTATCATTAGTAAAAAACCCATCTGCAAATCCTAAATTCTCTCTTGCCGCTACGCCAAGTATGTTTTTTGCGTCTTCTGCTTCTGCTTTGCGAGTATATTCTGTACCACGCGTACCAAGTTCGCCTTTTGTTAAATCAACTATAACGACGATTTTGCCATTTGCTGTTTCTTTGGCAATGGTTGCGCCTGCGCCTAATTCTACATCGTCAGGATGCGCTCCAAATGCTAATATATCTGCTTTCATTATTTTATTTTCCACTGTTTTTGCTGGTCTTCATTTAAAAAAGCCCAAGCTACTACTCTACTCTTTTTTTGACCAATTTTAATTGGTAAGGTTTTTATAGTTGTTGCGCCTAATTTGTTTAAGGACGCATACATTGATTTTATATTTTCTTTATTTGAAACTAGTGTTGTATACCAAAAACACTGGTTTTTAAACAAGCTACTTTCGTATAAATAATTGTGTAAAAATGCTTTTTCTCCACCTTTATACCACAGTTCATTTGATATTCCAGAAAAGTTTCTGTTTACACTATTTGTGTCTTGATTTAATCCTTTTGACTTTTTTAATGTGGCTGAATTTGCTTCAGTTTCATCTTTGTAAAAAGGCGGATTACACATAGTTAAGGTAAAGGTATCTGTTTTTGCCAAAATACCTTGAAGTATTTGATTTGGATTGTTTTGAAATCTTGTTGAAATCTTATCCTCTAATTGGTTTTTAGCTATAATTTTTTTGGCTTGTTTAATCGAATTTTTATTAACATCTGTCCCAACAAATTGCCAATTATAAATTGATTGTCCAAGCAAAGGATAAATACAATTTGCGCCCGTACCAATATCTAATACCTGAACGTTTTTATTTAGATTACAAGTTTGCAACAAGTCATTCAAAAGATGAATATAGGCTACACGACTTGGAATTGGCGGTGTTAAATTATTATCATCAAATTGCCAGTAATTAATACCGTAATCTACTTTTAAAATTGCTGTATTTAATGCTCTAACCGCTTTTGCTTCAGAAAAATCTATAGTTAAATTACCATACGTGTTTTTAAAAACAAAAGGTTGAAGTTTTGGATATGTATCTATCAAAACTTCAAAATTGTAGTTGTTTTTATGTTCTTTAGCAGATTTCAAATATTACTTTTTGATACTTTTTAAAGCTTGTTTTATATCTGATTTTAAGTCTTTAATGTTTTCTATACCTACCGAAAAACGTATTAATCCATCACTAATCCCTAAAGTTTTTCTCTGATCTGCTGTTAACAATGAATGTGATGTTTGAGCTGGAGACAACATGGTACTTTCTACACCAGCAAGACTCATCGATGGTTTGATTAATTGTAATGCTTTTTGAAAAGCTTCAGCGTCTAAATGATCTTTCAATTCAAAAGATAACATACCGCCAAAATCTTTCATTTGCGACTTTGCCAATTTATGCTCTGGATGGTCTTTTAAACCAGGATAATAAACCTGCTTTACTTCATCTAACTTATTTAACCATTTAGCCATTTTTAAAGCATTTTTAGATTGTGCTTTAACACGTAAGCCCATAGTTTTCATACTACGCTCTAACATCCAAACGGTAAAATCACTAAGACTTCCACCAAGGTTTTTAGAAACGTTCCATATACGTTCCATGTGTGCTTTGCTACCTGCTACTGCGCCTGCACAAATATCACTATGTCCACCAAAATATTTGGTTGCAGAGTGCATAATAAGATCGATACCAAAATCGGCTGGATTTTGATTTACTGGACTTGCAAACGTATTATCAATGCTAGTTACAATGCCTTTTTTTTGCCCTAATTTGGCAATAGCTTTTATATCTGTAACTGTTAATAATGGATTAGAAGGCGTTTCAATATGAATCAACTTTGTGTTGGGTTGTATTGCTGCTTCAAAGTCTTCAACTCGGTATCCGTTTGTAAAGGTGAACTCTATATTTAGTTTAGGAAATTCTTCTCTTATAAAATTTGTTGTACCACCATAAATGGTGTTTTGTAACACAATATGATCTCCTGCTTTTAAAAATGCTAAAAACATATGACTAATTGCTGCCATACCAGAACCAAAAATCATTGCCGCTTCAGTATGCTCTAAAGCTGCTATTTTTTTTGATAAATATTCTTGATTTGGTGTATTAAAATATCTTGGGTAACGTTTTACATCTACATCTATAAACTCGTAAGAAGATGATAAAAATATAGGTGAAACTGCGCCTTTAAACTGTTTATCTTCTACTTCTCCAACGTGAGAACAAATGGTATTTAATCCTAAGTTTTTGTGTTTCATTTTGTATAGCAATTTTTAAACAACTAAAATACAAAATCTGTCTTTTAATACAGAAAAACTGGTGTCTATAAACCTAGTTAATTTCAGTTTTAACACTGTTTTAACCCAAAAAACAACATTTTTTTTGTATCATAAGGGTTATGGTAACAATAGATAAACAAGAACATACGGACATTTTAGAACAATCAATTAAACACTTAGAATATTTGGGTTTTGAAAATATCAAAGCAGATATTGATGGCTATGAAACACCAATATCTTTTACTAAAAAGAATGGTGAAATAACAGTAACACCTGATATTACTGCCTTTAAAAGAAGTAGAAAATACTACTTTGAGCTAGGTATTAAAAGTAAAAAGCCTAACCTTTTAAAAACAAAGTGGCGTTTAATTGACGTTGTTTCAAGAATGAAAAATAGCCGATTTAAAATTATTACAACAAAAGGTCATTACAGTTTTACTAATAAAATTTTAGACGACCTTAACTTAGATAAAAATCTAATCAAGATTTAAATGAAAGCCTGTATTTGCAGGCTTTTTTATTTTGAATCTGTTTCTGTATTAGATTTTAATAATTCATTTTGTTCTTCCATTAAATCTGAAAGTTTGCTAAGCAATTCTATATCTTTTGGTGTTGTTACAGTTTTATCTTTTGTGTCATGAGAACGTGTTCTTAATCTGTTCATCGCTTTAACTACAATAAACACCGTTAATCCTACGATTAAAAAGTCTAAAAAAGCTTCTAATAATTCACCGTAATAAATAGCAACTTCTTGTGTAGTTACTTCACCTGCAGTATTTGTAATTGCTTCTCTTAAGATATAGCGTTTATTTTGAAAGTTTAATCCGTCTGTCATTAAGGATAATGGCGGCATAAACACCTTTTTAACTAAGACATCAATTACTTTATTGAAAGAGGCACCAATAATGATACCTATTGCCATATCCATCATATTGCCTTTTACGGCAAATTCTTTGAATTCTTTTAAAAATTTCATCTAAAAATTTTAACGTGAAGTTATTTTTTACGGATTTTGTTATAGGCTCTTAACATAAAAAAAGCCCATAACACTACTAAGAAAAACACAATAATAGAAAACCAAAATACAATATTATTTCCCATCGTTTATAAGCTTTATGAAAATCAATATACCAATAAGCATTGGTGCCCAAAGCCCGATAAATATCCCATGCAGTTGATATCCGTTTAGAAATAAGTATTCTGCGACAATGATAATGGCTAAGCAGAGTATTAACATAAATAAATTACCCCAACCTAACTTTTTAATATATTCCATTAACAGTTTTTAATTTTTATGAAGTTAGGGTTAATTATCGAGATAAAAAACTGAAAACCTACTTTTTATAAAACTTGATATATTTTCTATAAGAGAAAACACCTAGTATTGCAATTAATATAGCCGATACGCCAATGTATATTAAACTGATATCTTGTCCTGATTGATAAGAGTGTAAACCAGACAGGTAGAAGTTTACACCAAAATAGGTAAAGATAATACTTCCAATAGCCGCAACAGACCATAAATTAAACGTCCATGTTCCTCTTAAACCAGGTACTAATCGCATGTGTATTACAAAAGCATAAATCATAATACTTATTAAAGCCCAAGTTTCTTTTGGGTCCCATCCCCAATATCTTCCCCAACTTTCATTAGCCCATTGACCGCCTAAAAAGTTACCAATGGTAAGCATAATTAGACCAACGGTTAAAGCCATTTCATTAATATAAGTTAGTTCTTTAATACTTAAATCTAGCTTGGTTTTGTTGTCCTTATTAGTAAATGCCATTAAAAATAAACTAACCAAACCTAAAATAAAACCTAGGGTAAACGGACCATAACTAGCCACAATTACAGCTACGTGTATTTTTAACCAATAACTATTTAATACAGGCTGTAGGTTTGCAATTGCAGGATCCATCCAGCTTAAATGTGCTACCATTAATAATATTGAAACCACAAAAGATGTTGCTGCTATGGTTAGCTCACTTTTTCTACCAAAACCTAATCCAAAAAACATAGTTGCCCAAGCTACATAAATCATAGACTCGTAACCATTACTCCATGGTGCATGACCAGAAATATACCATCTTGCAATTAAACCTAAAGTATGAATAGCAAATAATACTATAATCACTACTTTAAATACTGTTATACTATTTTTTAACCACTTACTATTAATTTTAAAAATCTGCCAAATTAATAAGGCTAACAATATAATTCCTGCCAATAAATAGTAAACAAAAAGTTTTTTAAAGACATCATATTTATTATACAGTACTTCTGCATTAATCTTTGAGTCGCTTGGCATTACCTCAGCACCTACTTTAGATTGCGAGGTTTTAAATGCTTTTAATAGTTTTTCTGGTTGCGAGAAATCACCTGTTTTTTTAGCTTCATTTAAACTGTATAAATACCAATCAAATCCAGCGTTTATAAAACTTCCGTAAGTTGAATCTTGAATTTTCTCGCTATAACCTTCATTTTTATATTCAAAAGGTGAAATCCAAGTATTATTATCATCATTAGGTACAGGAAAAATCTTTAACGACCTTCCTTCTATTGCATTACTTAATAAATTAACGCGGTTGTTAACTTCTATAAATTCTTTTTGAATAGCTGTCTTTACTTGCGTTTCATAAGCTTCTTCAAGTTGTCTATCTAGTTTGTAGTTAAAATCGTCTCCAAAAAAGTCTAATAATTTGGCATAGTTTTGATCTTTACCAATACCAATAATACTTCTTATAGAATCTCCTTTACGTGGTTTTATATAGATAATTGGCACATTGTACCACAGCATTGGACTTTCTTGAATGCTTAAGAAAATTTGATTAGCAGTCATTCCTTCATAATCTTCGTATTTACTTAATTTTCTTAGTAATTCTGAAGCATATGTATCAATAGGCATCATACGACCATCCAAATCTTGAACAACCAATCTTCCATATTCATCGGCGTGAGATTTTGGTGCTACATTTGCCTTTAAAATAGAATCTATTTGCCTTTTTGATGGTGTTTTTGGTACCGTAACTTGATGATTGTGACCATCATCTTCTGTGTGATCAAGGTTGTCTTGAGCTATTCCGCTTAAAGCGAAACACAAGAAAAGTATAGTTAAAAGTTCTGCTTTTTTAGCTTTTACTTTTTCTAAAAGTCGCTTTAAATCTCCAAAACGTGAATTTTTATCAAACATAATTGCCATCAAACCTATGTATAATAAGAAATAACCAATGTAAGTTACCCAAGTTCCCCAAAAATCATGATTAACAGATAGTTTTGTTCCTTTTTCATCTGGATCAAAACCTGCTTGAAAGAAACGATACCCTTTGTGATCTAAAACGTGGTTCATGTAAATATGATAATCAAAATCGCTTTCTTCTTTATCAAAAATTGTCACTTTACTTTCAAAGGTTTGATAAGAATTTTGTGTTCCTGGATATTTTTGAGCGATAAAGTCATTCAACTTTACACTAAATGGTAATTTGTAAACTTTTGCGCCGTATTTGAGGTTAATATCTAAATTATCGATCGTGATTTTTTTGAAAGGATTGTTTGTTCCTTGTCCTCCAATTAAACCAACACGTTTAGTTTTTCCGTTTGCAGTAACATCTAGTATAACACCATCTTCATCAAATTTTAATAATTGAGATTTTTTACCAACGCCTATTTCTCCTTTAATTATTGGATTTGGAACTACAAATTGCATGTCTCCTATAATGTAACGTGAACGTAACATAAATGGTTGAATACTGTCTTTAACAAGTTTTCCTTGACTCATTGTTGCCATTTGCAAATATTCTCCATCAAAAGGAGAATTAATTGTAATTCCGTTTTCGGACTTTGTTAAATTAATAGCACCATCTGTTGGCTTATTTAACGCAAAAAGCACATTATGTATACTTTGTACTTCGCCTTCTTTTAAGAAATGATTGTGTGGTGCACCTTGACCTGCTTCTACTATTTTTAAATAATTTTCGCCATTTTCATTTGGGATTATTGTTTCTTCTGCACCTTTAATAAACTCGACTAACTCAATACTTACCGGTTGATTATTATAAGCTGTATTTAAACTGAAACTATTTTCCATTCTACCAGAAAAATCAACTTCTTCTTCTATTGGTAGACGTTGTGGTACACCATCAATCATATAATCACCATCGATATATGCTGTGATATATGTTTTTTGAGAAAGAAATGCGTTGCTAGTTTCTCCTTCACGTATAGGCATCATGCCTTCAAAACTGTAATATCTTGTTATTCCAGCACCTATAATAATTAATATAAATGCTAGATGTAATAAAAGTGTTGCCCATTTTTCTTTACGTAACAACCTGTATCTTGAAATATTACCTATAAAGTTAACCACAAAAAGTACCATTATGGCTTCAAACCACCATGCATTATAAATTAAATTACGCGTGTAAGGTGTTGGAGATGTATCCATTTTGGCATCTAAAAATGTACCAGTAGCCATAGCGATGGCAAATACAATAAATAATATAGCTGTTAATCGTGTTGAGAATAGAATCTTGCCCAATTTATTTTGCATAGGTAAAGCCTTTTTTTTGCTCGTGCAAAGATAGTTGTTTTTGTTGGTTTAAAATCAGTTTAAATAGTTAAAAAGTTTAACTGTTTTGTTGCCTTGCTTCAAAAATTTTAAGATGAATAAATGTGCCCATTTTTCTTGCTCTTCGTTTAGCTAACTCTGCATTTTCACCTGCAAATAAGTGTTCTATAGTTTCAAACCAAAGATTTAACCAAATACCAAAATGATGTTCTGTAATACTATTATTATTTGCTTGATCTACTTTTACGTGCACTTCCAATGGGTTTCCTATATATTTTTTCTTTAAAGGTTTCCCCATAAACAAGCTACTTTCCCAAAACGTGGTTAAGTGGTCTAAATGTTGATCCCAATTGGTAATAGCTTGATTAAAAATTGGTCCCAAAATAGCGTTTGCTCTTACTTTTTTGTAAAATTGATCTACTAACAAAGCAACATCTTCTCGTGTATTTATATCGTCTTTAATCATTATAACAAAGATACGTTAATGTCCGTTTTTATAGATATTTTCTTATTATTTTTACACCATGATAAAAATAGTTTTGCTTGGCGCAGGAAATGTAGCCACTCATTTATATAAAGCAATTTCTGCTACTGATAACATTAACGTTGTACAATGGTACAATCGTACTTTAAACAATATTTCATTATACAAAAATGAAGTTGGTATTACCGATAATTTAAGCGAATTAGTTGATGCTGATTTATATATTATTTGCGTAAGCGATGATGCAATTGAAACTTTAAGTAACAACCTTCCTTTTGAAAAACGTTTAGTTGTTCATACTTCTGGAAGTGCTAGTTTATATGATATTGATAAAAAACTCTATCGCGGTGTTTTCTATCCGTTGCAAACTTTTAGTAAAGATGTTGCTTTAGATTTTACAACGGTACCAATTTGTATTGAAACATTAAGAAAACAAGATTTTAAACTTTTAAAATCTGTCGGAGAAACGTTAGGCTGTCAAACCTACAAAGTTAATCCAGATCAAAGACCTGCTTTACATTTAGCTGCTGTTTTTGTAAATAATTTCACTAATCAATTGTATAGAGTTGCACATGAAATAACAGAACAACATGGTGCAGAATTTGATATTTTAAAACCATTAATCACAGAAACTGCTAAAAAAGTTCAAGACGTTTCGCCATACAAGGCACAAACTGGTCCTGCTAAACGTAACGACAAAAAAACAATAAAAAGACATTTAAAATTATTAGATAATGAGCATCATGAAGCTATTTATAAACTAATGACCTCATCTATAAAAAAAACACATAATGGAAGATAAAAGCTACAAAGAATACTTACACCAAATCAACACCTTTATTTTTGATGTAGATGGCGTTTTAACTAACGGAATGGTTACTATAACTACTTCTGGCGAAATGATAAGACATATGAATGTTAAAGATGGTTATGCAATCAAACAAGCACTTAATCATGGATTTAATATTTGTATTATATCTGGCGGGACAAACGAAGGTGTTAGATTGCGCTTACAACATTTAGGTATTAAGGATGTTTATTTGGGAGCTCACCAAAAGCTTATTCCTTACAACGAATTTTTAAGCAACAACAACATCAACCCAGAGAATGTGTTATATATGGGTGATGATATACCAGATGTCCCAGTACTTAAACAAGTGGGATTAGCTACTTGTCCACAAGACGCAGTACCGGAAGTTAAAGACATATGTAATTATGTATCACATAAATTAGGTGGCGAAGGTTGCGTACGCGACGTTATACAACAAGTATTAAAAGTACAAGGAAAATGGGACAGCAATTTTGATGCCCAAACATTTTAATTCGACAAAATTAGAATAACAAAAAACTAAAAAACCAACAACTAGTGAATATTATCAACCTAATTAGATATAAAAACTTAATTTTAATTGCATTAGTACAAGTACTTATAAAATATGCTATGTTCCCTGCTTTTAATGTAGACACAACGCTTAGTACTTTTCAATTTATCATTTTGGTTATTTCAACCGTATGTATCGCTGCTGGTGGTTACATTATTAACGATATTTTTGATGTAGAAACAGACGCAATTAATAAACCTAACAAGCAAATAATAGGAAAAACCATTGCAAAAGATAAAGCCTATAATTATTATATGGCATTTACTTTTATTGGCGTTGTTACTGGGTTTTACCTAGCTAACGATGTTAACAGAAGTACCTTTTTTGGCATTTTTGTAGTCATTGCCGCACTACTTTACATTTATGCTTCCTTTTTAAAACCAATGCTACTTGTTGGTAACATTGTAATAAGTGGTCTTGTAGCATTAAGTCTAATTGTTGTTGGTATTTTCGATTTACTACCTACCATAAATATGCAAAACAAGTTTATACAATCTTCGATGTTTGAAGTTATTGTAGATTACGCCGTTTTTGCATTTTTAATCACATTTATTAGAGAAATTGTAAAAGATATTCAAGATATAGATGGCGATTACAACGCGCAGATGAAAACTTTACCTATAGTCTTAGGTAAAAATAGGGCTGCAAAAATTGCTTTTGGGTTAACTATTGCTTCCATTTTAATATTAGCCTATTACTTAAATGCGTATCTTTATATGCAGACCATAGCCATTATTTACTTTTTAATTGCTGTGATAGCGCCTTTAATCTATATTGCTATAAAATTGTTTTCTGCTGAAAACAAAAAAGATTTCAAATTGATTAGCAGATTATTAAAAGTCGTAATGCTATTAGGTATGCTATCTATGGTCGTGTACTATTTTATCATATAATTATGCTGAAAGAAAAACTAAAAGACAGACATATAATATTAGCTTCTGGATCACCAAGAAGACAACAGTTTTTTAGAGACTTAGGATTAGATTTTGAAGTCCGATTAAAAGACACTAAAGAAGATTACCCTAATCGCTTAATGCATTTTGAAATTAGCGACTATCTTGCGCAATTAAAGTCTTTACCTTTTTTAGACGAACTTAAAGATCATGAAATACTAGTAACCAGCGATACCATTGTTTGGCATAAAGGCGTAGCATTAGGCAAACCTAGAAACAACGACGAAGCATTTGCTATGCTTAAATCTTTAAGTGATAATACGCACGAAGTGATTACATCTGTATGTGTACGTACAAAAATCTTTCAAAAAACGGTAAATGCAACCACAAAAGTGACGTTTAAAGCGTTTACAGATGAAGAAATCTGGCATTACATAAAAACCTATTCACCATTAGACAAAGCTGGTGCTTACGGCATACAAGAATGGATTGGACAAATTGGCGTAACCAGTATTGAAGGCTCGTTTTTTAATGTCGTTGGCATGCCAACTCACCTTGTTTACAAAACGTTAAATACCATTGCAGAAGAGTTTTAGAATTGTAAATTTATAGTACAATTTCTTACAACCATGCGATTAAAACTAACCACAATTCTACTTTTTTGTATTTTTATTTTTGCTTGCAAAGAACAAAAACAAACTACAGATTCACCTAAAAAAATTACAACTAAAAAAGAAGAAAAAAAGCTACCGCCAGCCTATAAACCTAACCACCAATTTAAAGACTATTGGTATGCTGGAAAAGCCGAAATCACTTCTTACAAACTAGAACAAGCGCGCTATGGCGAATTACGAGACGGAAAAGCTGTTTTAGTCTACGTCACAGAACCTTTTTTACCAAAAGTTCAAGTAAAAGCAGACCAGAAAAACCCTAAAAATGTTAGCGTATTAAAGTTGAATGCTACAAAAAAATTCAACACTGGTATTTATCCTTACAGCATTATGCAAAGCACATTTTATCCCGTTGCAAACAATCAACATGCCTTAAAAGTTAGTGCTTCTATACAAGAATGGTGCGGACAAGTATACACGCAAATTAATAACAGAGAGCAATTTGAAGTTACATCACATTCTTATTTTGAAGGTGAAGCAGACCAAAATTTCAACTTAGAAAAAGCTGTTTTAGAAAACGAAATTTGGACGCAACTTCGCATTAACCCTAGCAGTCTTCCTATTGGTGATTTTAATATTATTCCAAGCTTAGAATACATTCGTTTAAAACATAAACCTTTAAAAGTTTATAAGGCTTTCGCAGAAATTTCTGAAGGAAAATACACGCTTTCAATTGAAGAATTAAATAAAACTCTAACCATTAACTTCGAAAATAATTTCCCTTTCACCATCACGAGTTGGGAAGAAACTATTGACGGATTAACCACTAAAGCCACAAAACTTAAAACCATTAATTCAGCCTATTGGAATCAAAACAGTAATGCTAATAGTGATTTGAGAAAAACGCTTGAATTATAATAACAGTAAAGGTTTTGTATCTATCTTTGCTTTAAAAATCAACTTACATGTTTCAACATATAGAACAAGAACTTATAAGATCAGCTATTTTACTGGCTATATTTTTATTAATTCGATTTATACTAAAAATTTCAATTAGAAAAATTGGACAAAAAAGTGGTATAAATGATGCGCGTATTAACTTAATTTCAAGATACACCTCATTTACACTTTTACTAATATTTATGCTATTTGTAGCTTATATTTTTGGCGCTACTTTAGAGAATTTAACTCTGGTTTTTTCGTCGGTATTTGCTGTAATTGGTATTGGTTTGTTTGCCATTTGGTCTATTTTAAGCAATATTACTTCAGGAATTATCATGTTTTTCTCTTTTCCTTATAAGGTTGGAGATAAAATTAAAATTCATGATAGCGACAGTCCAATAGTTGCTGTTATTGAAGATATACGTGCGTTTCACCTTCATTTAAGATTAGATAACGGAGATTTAGTGACCTATCCAAACAATTTAATTTTACAAAAAGCTGTAACTTTAGTTCAGAAAGATGCAATTGAAGACTTTGGAGATTTTCACTAATTATGCTTAAAAGAAAACAAAAAAAACGTACTCAAAATTACAAAAAGCACTTAGGTCAAATACCTGGTGCATTAGTCTATACAGGTAAAAAGGAAGATGTAAAACTGCATCTTCATTCTTTTGATTACACCGATGAAGATGTGCATGAAAAGGACCTTTCTAGCATAGAAGAAGCGTTTGTTTTTAAGGATACAGAATCTGTAACTTGGATAAACCTAAATGGTCTTAATAACATAAATGAAATTGAAACTATTGGTAAATACTACCAACTTCACCCATTATTATTAGAAGATATTGTAAATACATCGCAACGTCCTAAAATTGACGAGTATAAAGACTACATGTTTATCGTACTAAAAATGATGTATTATGATGATGAAGAAACCATAGTATCAGAACAAGTTAGTTTTGTTTTAGGCAAAAACTACGTACTGACTTTTCAAGAAGCAGAAGGCGATGTTTTTGATGGTGTACGTGACAGAATAAGACATAAAAAAGGACGCATTCGTACAGAAGGCGCAGACTATTTGCTATACGCATTAATAGATGCTATTGTTGACCATTACTATGCTATTATAGAAACAATGGGAAACAAAATTGAAGATTTGGAGGACGAGCTTTTTAATGGAATTTCTCAAGAAGAAATCTCTCAACAAATACAAAATTTAAAGCGCGAAGTTTTAAAAGTACGACGTGCTATTTTTCCGCTTCGCGAAATTATTGGTCGTATAGAAAAAGACCCAAATAATTTAATTGAAGAACAAACAACACATTTTTTTAGAGACGTTTACGACCACATTATACAAGTCACCGAAAACTTAGATATTTATCGCGAAATGATTTGGAGTTTAATGGATATGTACATGACAACCATTAGCAATAAAATGAACGAAGTAATGAAGGTCTTAACCATTATCGCTACCATTTTTATTCCATTAACCTTTATTGCTGGTATCTACGGGATGAATTTTGTTAACATGCCAGAACTGCAATACAAATATGGTTATTATGTGGTTTGGGCTGTAATGATTCTTATTTTCTTAGCCATGTTGTACTACTTTAAACGTAAAAAGTGGCTATAGTTAGTGGTTAGTAGTTAGCAGTTAGCAGTTAGCAGTTAGTAGTTAGCAGTTAGCAGTTAGCAGTTAGCAGTTAGTAGTTAGCAGTTAGCAGTTAGCAGTTAGCAGTTAGCAGTTAGCAGTTAGCAGTTAGCAAACGTAAATCATTTGTGACAATTCGTTTAATTCGTGTCAAAAAAATCAAGATTACAGAAATAACAATTAGCATCAATTCATAAAATTTACATCCTAAAAATAAAGTTAAAAAAGGCTTAAAACATCCATTCCGCCAAGGCTATTATGTATATTTACCACAAACATAATTAACCTTAAACATGCTAAAAAAACTAGCTTCGCTCCTATTTATTTTTGTATTGGCTTTACCTTTACAAGCACAACAACCCAAAAAACTTAACGCATCACAAATTCACGACGCTGTAAAAAAACTTAACTTTTTAGGTACTGTTTTATATGTGGCAGCACATCCGGATGATGAGAATACACGCCTAATTTCTTACATGTCTAACCAAGTAAAAGCTCGTACAGCTTACCTATCGCTAACTCGTGGTGATGGCGGACAAAACCTTATTGGTCCAGAAATTAGAGAATTATTAGGTGTTATTCGTACACAAGAATTATTAGCCGCAAGAAGCGTAGATGGTGGCGAGCAACGTTTTAGTAGAGCAAATGATTTTGGCTACTCAAAACATCCTGAAGAAACTTTAGATATTTGGAACAAAGACCAAGTGTTAAGCGATGTGATTTTAGCCATCAGACAGTTTAAACCAGATATTATCATCAACCGCTTTGACCATCGTACACCAGGTTCTACACATGGGCATCATACAACATCTGCTATGTTAAGTGTAGAGGCTTTTGATTTAGCAAACAACCCAAATATATTTCCCGAACAAGCAAAAAATTACGGAACTTGGCAACCAAAACGTCAATTTTTTAATACTAGTTGGTGGTTTTACGGTAGTGAAGAAAACTTTGAAAAAGCAGACAAAAGCAAGCTTTTAAATTTTGATATTGGCGTGTATTATCCGTCAAAAGGTTTATCTAATAACGAAATTGCTGCACTTGCAAGAAGCAAACATTTATGTCAAGGGTTTGGTAGTTTAACTTCTAGAGGAACACAAGAAGAATATATCGAGTTGATTAACGGCGATTTGCCAAAAGACAAAACCAACCTATTTGAAGGTATTGACACGACTTGGAATCGTGTTAAAGACGGAAAAACTATTGGTGATATTTTAAAAAATGTAGAAGCAAATTTCAATTTTGAAAACCCTTCAACACATGTTAAAGACTTATTATTAGCAAGACAATTAATTCAGCAATTAGATAATGAGTACTGGAAAAACTACAAAACTCAAGAAATTGATGCCATTATTGAAGCCTGTTTGGGTCTATATTTAGAAGCATCTGCTAGTACGCCAACCGCATCACCTGGAGAAACTATCACAGTAAATCTTGAAGCTGTAAACCGTAGTGCAATTAATATGGAATTAGTGTCTTATCACATTTCTACAAACAAAATCGCGACTTTAAAAGCGCTTCCTTTAAAAAACAATGACAAGCAAAATTTAGAACAATCACTTACTATTCCTAAAGATATGCAACCGTCATCACCATATTGGCTGAATAAAAAAGGAACTTTAGGCATGTATAAAGTTGAAGATAAAAGCTTAATAGGAAAGCCTGAAACACCAAGACCAATTAGTGTTACTTTCAATTTAACGATTAATAATCAACCATTTTCTGTGACTAAAGATGTAGTGTATCGTCACTCAAAACCTGAAAAAGGCGAATTATATCGTCCGTTTGAAATCATTCCTGAAGCATCTGCAAAAATTTCAGAAAAAGTCATCATTTTTGATAATGACCAACAAAAAGATATTTCGGTAATTGTTAAAGCTGGTCGTGATAATTTAGACGGTTTTGTACAAATAGCGCATCCAAATGGTTGGTCTGTTTTTCCTGAAAAACAAAAAGTAGATATCAAATATAAAGGTGAAACACAAACCTTAATTTTTACTGTAATTCCTCCAAAAAATCAAAGCGAAGGATTAATGACGCCAATGGTTCATGTTGGTGAAGATGTTTACACCAGAGAATTAGTTGAAATTGATTACGAACACATTCCTTATCAAACCGTTGTGCTTCCAAGCGAAAGTAAAGTAGTACGTTTAGATATTAAAAAACGAGGTGAAAACATTGCTTATATTGAAGGTGCTGGAGACGTTGTACCAGAAAGTTTAAGACAGATTGGTTACAATGTCATGGTTTTAAAACCAGAAGACATCACTGCTGAAACATTTAGCGCTTTTGATGCTGTAGTTGTTGGTATTAGAGCCTACAATATAAATGAAGAACTAAAATTTAAACAGCAAATTTTATTCGATTTTGTAGAAAATGGCGGTAATATGATTGTACAATACAACACTAATCGCGGTTTAAAAGTGAATCATTTAGCGCCTTTTGATTTAAAAGTATCCAGAGATCGTGTTACTGATGAGAATGCAGAAGTCACGCTTCTAGCAAAAGATCATCCTGTGTTAAATTATCCAAACCAAATTACCAAAGCAGATTTTGAAGGTTGGACGCAAGAACGTGGTTTGTACTTTCCTGACAAATGGTCTAGCGAATTTACACCTATTCTATCTATGCATGATAAAGGTGAAACCGCAAAACAAGGAAGTTTATTAGTCGCTAAACACGGTAAAGGTCATTATATTTATACAGGTCTTAGCTTTTTTAGAGAATTTCCGGCAGGTGTTTCTGGTGCCTACCGATTATTTGCAAATATGCTAAGTATTGGAAAAGACAATTTAGATAATAAAGAACAGTTTAGAAATTAAATTGTCTCCTCGAGCGCAGTCTAGAGGTTAAAAACTTTTTAAATGAAAAAAATAATTTTAATATTATGTATTGTTGTCTTAAAAACAACCATTGGCTTTAGTCAAATTAAAGGTGTGATTTCAGATAGTATTTCGTCTGCAAAAATACCTTATGTAAATATTTGGATTGAAAACGAAAATATAGGCACCACTTCTGATGACAATGGAAAATTTGTTTTAAATGAAACTGATTCTACAAAAAGCGTAGTTTTTTCAGCTATTGGATACAAAAGAAAAGTAGTACCAATTAGTCAAATAAAGAACATAGTTTATCTAAACCCTGAAACAACTGTTTTAGATGAAGTTGTCTTAATTGAAAAGAAAAACACTAAAAGTTTAGTGATAGATAAATTTAAGAAATCAAAAATTCATTTTTATTATGGCTCAGGGAAAACACCTTGGATGGTTGGAAAATATTTTCCTTATCAGGATAAATACTCAGAAACACCTTTTGTAAAGGATTTTGCCTTTTTAACAAATTCAGAAATAGAAAATGCTAAATTCAATATCAGATTATACGAATACGACAGTTTGAAGTTTATTGGTAATTCCATTTATGATAAAAACATAATTTCATCAGCAAAAAAAGGAAAGAAAATAACTTTAGTTGATATTTCAGATTTAAATATAAAAATCCCCAAAAAAGGTCTAGTAGTTGTTGTTGAGTGGTTAATTATAGAACATAACAAAAAAGAGTTTACTTTAATCTCTGAAGGAAAAAGAAAAATGAGAATAGCCTACGAACCTATGATTGGTGCTGTTGCTAAAGACACAAATAAATATGCAATGATTTATAGAGGAGAATGGATGAATGCATATAAAAACCCAAGTCAAACTATAAAAAATTACAAAGATAAATACAGTGAACTAGCTGTTTGCTTAACATTAACAAACTAAAATGCAAAACCAACCAAAATACCAATGGAAACCCATGTACACTTTAGTACTTGTAGCAAATCTATTTTACATCGTTGCTTTTTATTTAATCACAAAAATCTTTTAGTGCATGCAAACTTTAGATTGGATTATATTAATCGGTACTTTGTTAGCTATCGTTGTATACGGCACCTATCAAACCAGAGGTAGTAAAAACGTACAAGATTACTTAAAAGGCGGTAATACAACACCTTGGTGGACTATTGGATTATCGGTTATGGCTACACAAGCTAGCGCCATTACATTTTTAAGTACACCAGGACAAGCATTCCATTCGGGTATGGGATTTGTGCAATTTTACTTTGGATTACCTATTGCGATGATTGTGATTTGCATGGTATTTATCCCTTTGTATCATCGATTAAAAGTGTATACGGCTTACGAGTTTTTAGAAAATCGTTTTGATAAAAAAACAAGAACTCTTACAGCTATT
Source organism: Mesoflavibacter sp. CH_XMU1404-2 (assembly GCF_037029465.1). Lineage (NCBI taxonomy): Bacteria > Pseudomonadati > Bacteroidota > Flavobacteriia > Flavobacteriales > Flavobacteriaceae > Mesoflavibacter > Mesoflavibacter sp. CH_XMU1404-2. The sequence goes on from NZ_JAYMEM010000029.1 coordinate 231,429, forward strand.
TTATTTTTGATTCAACGCGGATTAGCAGCAGGAATTACCATTTTTGCACCTGCTATTATTCTATCTGCTGTTTTAGGTTGGAATTTATTACTCCTAAACATCATTATTGGCGTATTAGTAATCATTTATACTGTTTCTGGCGGAACTAAAGCCGTAAACGTAACACAGAAACACCAAATGGTTGTGATTTTTACAGGTATGATTGTTGCGTTTTTTATCATTATCAATCAACTTCCTAACGATATTACATTTACAAAAGCGCTTGATATTGCTGGTGCAAGCGGCAAAATGGACGTGCTTAATTTTTCTTTCGATTTAAATAACAGATATACCGTTTGGAGCGGTTTAATTGGTGGTACATTTTTAATGTTATCTTATTTCGGGACCGATCAAAGTCAAGTACAGCGCTATTTGTCAGGTAAATCTGTTAAAGAAATGCAATTAGGCTTACTGTTTAACGGACTTTTAAAAGTGCCTATGCAGTTTTTTATTCTGCTAGTTGGTGTTATGGTTTTTGTGTTTTATCAGTTTAACGAATCGCCAATAAATTTTAACCCAACAGCAACAGAAGTTGTTTTAAACAGTGAGTTTTCTCAAGACTATCAAACACTTCAAAACCAACAAAACGAATTGTTTGCTGAAAAACAACAAGCTATTTTTAATTATGTAAATACTGAAAATAGTGTAACTGCTAAAACCATTTCAGAATATAACTCTAAAAGTGATTTATTAAGAAGCGAAGCCCAAAAACTGATTGAAAAAGCTGGCGAAGCTAAAAACTTAAAAGTTGAAAGTAATGATAAGGATTACGTATTTATTCACTTTATACTAAACAATTTACCAAAAGGATTAATTGGATTATTATTAGCAGTAATTTTAAGCGCCGCAATGTCTAGTACCGCTAGCGAACTTAACGCTTTAGCAAGTACAACAACCATAGATTTATACAAACAACGTATTGGTGAAAAATCTGAAGACGATATGGTAAAAGCCTCTAAAGGCTTTACGTTACTTTGGGGAATTTTAGCTATTGGTGTTGCCTGCGTTGCCAATCTTGCCGAGAATTTAATTCAGTTGGTTAACATCATTGGTTCTATTTTTTACGGTAATGTCCTTGGTATTTTTCTGTTAGCATTTTTCTTTAAATATGTAAAAGCCAATGCTGTGTTTATTGCCGCTTTAATCACACAAGTATTGGTGATAGGATTGTATTTTTTAGATGAATTTGAAATTATCAACCTGCCTTTTTTATGGTTAAACTTTATTGGTTGTTTAATTGTTATGGTTATTGCTTTTGTAATTCAATCTTTAATGAAAAACGAAAAGAATTATGGATAAAGAACAAACCATACATTGGGGAATTATAGGTCTTGGAAAAATTGCAGAAAAATTTGCTACAGACATGCAAAAAGTAAGTAATAGCAAGATTTATGCAGTAGCTTCAAGAACATTAGAAAAAGCCGAAACCTTTGCTAAAAAACACCAAGCCACAATGGCGTATGGCAATTATGAAGAGTTGTTAAGTGACCCAAAAATAGATGCTATTTATATTGCTACACCACATAGTTTACATAAAGAAAATACACTTATGTGTTTACAAAACAACATTCCTGTTCTTTGTGAAAAACCATTAGCGTTAAACCGTTTTGATGTAGAAAATATGATAAATGCTGCCAAAGAAAACAACACGCTTTTAATGGAAGCCTTGTGGACTTACTTTTTACCACATTATCAAAAAGTTTTAGAATTATTAAAGCAAAAGCACTTTGGAAATATAATAAAGCTTGAAGCAGATTTTGGTTTTAAAGCTAATTTAGAACCAGAAGGAAGATTATATGATAAATCACTTGGTGGCGGCAGCCTTTTAGATATTGGTATTTACCCAATATTTAGTGCACTAACAACTTTAGGTATTCCTAAAAAGACCGAAGCTAAAGCAACTTTTTTTGATAACGGTGCAGATGCAACTTGTGATATGATTTTTTATTATGATAAAGCAATCGCACACTTAAAATCCACCTTAGTAGAAGACACAAAAACTGAAGCTATTTTTACCTGCGAAACTGGCGTGATTAAAATAAATTCACGGTTTCATGAGCCAACAACCGTAACATTAATATCCAATAATGGAGAAGAAAAAACACTAGATTTTAACTACAACTCTATTGGTTATAATTTTGAAACAGAACATTTTAATCAATTAATCAGAACTAATAAAAAAGAAAGTCCAATAATGAGTTTTCAAAAAAGTACCGAATTAATTGATTTATTAGACTTAATTAAAGCACAAATTGGGTTGAGTTATCAATAATTCTTCATTCAAAACTCTTAGTTTGCAAAATATATTTGAAATTGTTAAGCTTTTAAAGTAACTTAGTAAAAACAGGTTATAATAATATTGTAACTATTTTAACGCTTCAGTTATGGAAAAATCTTTAATAATAGTATTAGCATTAGTCATTTTTTCAGCAATAGGTTTAGCGTATTCTGTATTTTTAAAAAGCTATGTAAAAACTTCGTTTGGCGAAAAATGGCTTCATCTTTGGAGCAACAAGCTTTATTTTTGGCAAAGCACCATTTTTGTTAGTGCAGCGTTTACCTTTTTAATCATGTATCTTTTAAAATGGATTGATGTATTGAATTTTTAGAATATCTTTGCATCCCATTTTAGCAAAGCCATGAGAATAGATATCATCACTGTTTTACCAGAATTACTTAAAAGTCCGTTTGAAGCATCCATTTTAAAACGTGCTATAGAAGCAGATTTGGTAGAAGTACATTTTCATAATTTAAGAGATTACACTACAGATAACTATAAAACCATAGACGATTATCAATTTGGTGGCGGTGCAGGCATGGTAATGCTTATAGAACCGATAGATAAATGTATAAGCAAATTACAATCGCAACGTCACTATGACGAGGTTATTTATATGACACCAGATGGCGAAACCTTAAATCAAGGTATTGCCAACACATTATCATTAAAAGAAAATATCATTATCCTATGTGGACATTATAAAGGTGTAGACCAACGTGTACGCGATATGTTTGTTACTAAAGAAATATCTATTGGCGATTATGTATTGTCTGGTGGAGAACTTGGTGCAGCAGTACTTTGTGATGCTGTAATACGATTAATACCAGGCGTTTTAGGTAATGAAACATCGGCGTTAACAGACAGTTTTCAAGATAATTTACTAGCACCACCTATTTATACCAGACCACGCGATTATAAAGGACACCAAGTCCCAGAAGTGTTATTTAGCGGTAATTTCCCAAAGATTGAAAAATGGCGAGAAGAACAAGCTTACAAACGCACAAAAGAAAGAAGACCAGATTTATTAGATGAATAATGACGTCTGTTCGAGTATTTTGTGAAGTATGAACAAAAAGTATCGAGAAGTTAAAATAACCATCAGTCATCAGTCATCAGTCATCAGTCATCAGTCATCAGTCATCTAACTTCAAACATTTTTTCAACTTTTTACTTTCATCAATTAACTTTTTGCTTATATTTGCACCCAATTTCGGGTTAACCTCTGGCGAAATACGTGAATGTTGTTCTGAATCAAACACTTAAACATAAATAAAGATGGAATCTTTAATAAAATTTGTACAAGACGAATTTGTAACAAGAAAAGACTTACCAGAATTTTCAGCTGGTGACACAATTACAGTTTACTACGAAATTAGAGAAGGAGAAAAAGTAAGAACTCAGTTCTTTAGAGGTGTAGTATTACAAAGAAGAGGTACTGGATCTTCTGAAACATTTACAATTAGAAAAATGTCAGGAACAGTTGGTGTAGAGCGTATCTTCCCAATTAACTTACCAGCCTTACAAAAAATTGAAGTTAACAAAAGAGGTAAAGTACGTCGTGCTAGAATCTTTTACTTTAGAGGTCTTACTGGTAAAAGAGCAAGAATTAAAGAAGCTAGAAGATAATCTAACACTTCTAAACATATTTAAAAAGCCTAAACTTAATTGTTTAGGCTTTTTTAGTTATTAACTTTTGTTAATAACTACGGTTCATAAACAGTTGATATCTAATTAGTTAAAAAATTTGTAAACTTCCAAAAAAGATATACTTTAGTAAAACAATTAATAACAATAGTTATATTGGTTTCAATAAAATTGAATTTGATTTAGTTGTATTGTTTTTTGAGGTTTTGAAAATTACATGTGTAGTCGTGTAGATTGTAAAAATCATGAGATTTTAAAAAGTGCTTTATGTGAAAGCAGAAAGTAACTAGTAAAATTGAAAGTTTTAAGTAATCTAAAGAAGCGAAAGCAACTTTAAGAAGAACAAAGCAATGTTTTACGACAGTAATTTCATGAAAATTGAAATTAAAACAGTTAAACATCAAAAAAAACAATTACTATGTACATTTTGTAACAGGTCAATACATTTTGAAAGTTATCCAAATGTACTATTGATTTAACAAGTGCGTGAACCGAAAAGATGTAAAACGAAAGTTTTGGATTGATTTAACGAAAGTTAAATAAGTCATCGCCAAAGTGTTAATTCAAAAAAGCCATAGCAACAATAGTTAATTCTATTATGTTATGGCTTTTGTTTTTTGTAGGTTTCTTATCTTTCAGCTATAAATAAAAAACACAATGCCTTTACCCTTTATTGCTGACAAAATTTATAAAAACAAAGATTTTACTTCTCAAGTATTAGAAAGAGCAGAATATGATAACTGCACATTTATAAACTGTAATTTTGAAGGCTGTTTTCTATCGGCTTTTAGTTTTTTAGACTGTAATTTTGAAGATTGTAATCTAAGTAATATTAAAGTGAAAGATGCTACTTTTAAAGATGTAGCGTTTTTAAACAGTAAAATGCTTGGTGTTTTATTTTCAGATTGTAATCAGCTTTTATTTTCGGCAAGTTTTACCGATTGTGTTTTAAACTTTTCTTCATTTTATAAAATCAAGTTGGTTTCAGGTAATTTAAAAAACTGCGTATGTGACCAAGTAGACTTTACCGAAGCTAATCTTTCTAAAACTAATTTTGATAACTGCGATTTAAAAAATGCTGTTTTTGAGCAAACTAACTTAGAACAAGCTAACCTTTTTAGTGCAATAAATTACAGTATTAACCCAGAACGTAACAAAATTAAAGGTGCTAAATTTTCTAAAGATCAAATTTCTGGACTTTTAGACACTTACAAAATTATAATTTCTTAAAATTTCTTTCATATTTTATCAAATTCGCAATAATCTAATCTTCTAAACTACATCGTTGTAATAAATCATTTAGAAGCAGATTTCACTTTAAAAAACCTCTTGTTTTTCGTATATTCGTCAAGCTAAAAAAATAACTAACATTCAATTTAATTATATGTCAAATTCACCAAAAATTATATATACAATTACAGATGAAGCGCCTGCTTTAGCCACGCGTTCTTTTTTACCAATAGTAAAATCTTTTACTGCCTCTTCTGGTGTAGAGATTGAAACAAGAGACATCTCTTTAGCAGCTAGGATTTTAGCTGTTTTTCCTGATGTATTAACAGAAGAACAACGTGTATCTGACGACTTAGCGTTTTTAGGAGATTTAGCAAAAACACCTGAAGCTAATATTATAAAATTACCAAATATTAGTGCTTCAATTCCTCAGTTAACAGCTGCTATTAAAGAGTTACAAGCAAAAGGTTATGCTGTACCAAATTATCCGGAAGAAGCTACAACTGATGCTGAAAAGGATGCTAAACAACGTTACGACAAAATAAAAGGTAGTGCTGTAAACCCAGTTTTACGCGAAGGAAACTCAGATAGACGTGCGCCAAAAGCTGTAAAAAACTATGCAAAGAAAAACCCACATTCTATGGGAGCATGGTCTAAAGATTCTAAATCTCATGTAGCTACAATGTCTCATGGCGATTTTGCACACAACGAGCAATCTGTAACTGTAGACAAGGCAACAACTGTAAAAATTCAACATACAGACAACAACGGTAACGTTACTGTTTTAAAAGATAATTTAAACCTTTTAGAAGGCGAGATTATAGATGCAACAGTAATGAGTAAAAAAGTATTATTAGCCTTTTTAGAAGAGCAAGTAAAAGATGCTAAAGAGCAAGGCGTATTGTTTTCTTTACACATGAAAGCAACAATGATGAAAATTTCTGACCCAATTATCTTTGGTCATGCTGTACGCGTATTCTTTAAAGATGTTTTTGCTAAGTACGCTGAAACTTTTGAGAAAATTGGTGTCGACGTAAATAATGGTTTTGGAAACTTAATCAGTAATTTACAAGAATTACCAGAAGCAGAACAAAACGCTATTTTAGAAGATATTGAAAATGCTTACAAAAACAATCCAGATTTAGCAATGGTAGATAGTGATAGAGGTATTACTAACTTACACGTGCCAAGTGATGTTATTATTGATGCGTCTATGCCTGCAATGATACGTACTTCTGGACAAATGTGGAATAAAGAAGGAAAGCAACAAGATACTAAAGCAGTAATCCCAGATAGTAGCTATGCTGGAGTTTACACTGCTACTATAAACTTCTGTAAAGAGCACGGTGCATTTGACCCAACTACGATGGGTACAGTACCAAACGTTGGTTTAATGGCTCAAAAAGCAGAAGAATACGGTTCTCATGACAAAACTTTTGAAATGTCTACAGATGGTAAAGTTGAAATCGTTGACACAGACGGAAACGTATTAACAACTCATGATGTAGAAGCTGGAGATATCTGGAGAGCTTGTCAAGTAAAAGACTTACCAATTCAAGACTGGGTAAAATTAGCTGTAACACGTGCAAGAGCTACTGGTTGGCCAGCAGTGTTCTGGTTAGACGAAAACAGAGCTCATGATGCAGAATTAATTAAAAAAGTAAATACTTACTTAAAAGATCATGATACAGATGGATTAGAAATTCATATTCTTTCACCTATCAAAGCAACAGAGTTTACTTTAAAAAGAGTAAAAGCTGGAGAAGACACAATTTCTGTAACAGGTAACGTATTACGTGATTATTTAACAGATTTATTCCCAATTTTAGAACTTGGTACTTCTGCTAAAATGTTATCTATCGTACCATTAATGAATGGTGGTGGATTATTTGAAACAGGAGCTGGTGGGTCTGCGCCAAAACACGTTCAACAATTTGAAAAAGAAAACCACTTACGTTGGGATAGTTTAGGTGAATTTTTAGCACTTGCTGTTTCTTTAGATCACTTTAGTGAAGTTAACAACAATCCTAAAGCAAAAGTTTTAGGTGATGCGTTAGATGTTGCTACCGAAAAACTATTAGAAAACAAAAAAGGTCCTTCTAGAAAAGCTGGTGAAATTGATAACCGTGGTAGTCATTTTTACTTAGCAATGTATTGGGCAGAGGCATTGGCAAACCAAAATAAAGACGCTGCATTAAAAGCACAGTTTGAGCCAGTTGCCTTAACGTTTAAAGCAGAAGAAAAAACAATTATTAAAGCGTTAAATGATATACAAGGTAAATCTGTTGATATTGGTGGTTACTATGAGCCAACAGACGAATTAGCAGACCAAGCTATGCGACCAATAGAATTATTCAATAATATTTTGAAAGAAATTTAATTCATTATTCCTAAATTAATAAATTGTTAAAAGCTCCTTTTACAGGAGCTTTTTCTTTACTTTTAAACTAAAAATTGAAATGAATTCTAAGCTAATCTTAACCATAGCATTTTTTATTCAATTATCCTTATCTGCTTTCTCTCAAGAAAAATTCACGTTAAGTGGAAAAATAACTGACAATAATACTAACGAGTCTTTAATTAGTGTAAATGTTATTATTCCTGATTTAAACACTGGTACAACCACCAACGAGTATGGCTTCTACTCTATCACATTACCAGAAGGTAATTACAATGTGATTATTTCTTATTTAGGTTATGCAGAAACTTCAGAAACTATCAATCTTAATGAGGATATTATTAAGAATTTCAATTTAACTGAATCTGTTGAAAGCTTAGATGAAGTCGTAATTACAGAAAATGTAGAGCGACTAAACATAAGAAAACCACAAATGAGTGTTAATGCGCTTAAAGCTTCAACAATAAAAGAAATTCCTGTAGTTTTAGGAGAACCAGATGTTATCAAAGCGATTACTCTATTACCTGGTGTTACAAATGCAGGAGAAGGCAGTTCTGGGTTTAACGTTCGTGGTGGCGCTGCAGATCAAAACTTAATTTTATTAGATGAAGCTACTGTGTTTAATTCGTCACACTTATTTGGATTATTTTCAGTCTTTAATCCAGATGCGATTAAAGATTTAAAATTGTATAAAGGAGGAATACCGTCTCGATACGGCGGACGTGTGTCTTCTGTTTTAGATATTTATCAAAAGGAAGGAAATAGTAAAGAATTTCATGCAAATGGAGGTATTGGTTTAGTAGCTAGCAGATTATTAGCCGAAGGACCTTTAAAAAAAGATAAAGGCTCTTTTCTTTTTGGCGGACGCAGTAGTTATGCTCATCTATTTTTGCCCCTTTTTGACATTGATAACATTGCTTACTTCTATGATTTAAATACAAAATTAAGTTATCAGCTAAATGATAAAAATAGCATCTATTTATCTGGTTATTTTGGTCGCGATGTATTTAGAATTGCAGATAGTTTTGATAACACTTACGGTAATACGGTTTTAAATTTTAGGTGGAATCACTTGTTTTCAGATAAATTATTTTCAAATATGTCTTTAATTTATTCTGATTACTATTATGGTTTAAAACTTAATTTTGTAGAATTTGATTGGGATTCAGGAATTAGAAATTTCAACTTTAAATACGATTTCAAACATTACATTTCTAATAATTTCAAACTTCAATATGGATTAAACAGCATCTATTATAAATTTAATCCAGGTGAAATTGAACCATCTACACCAACTTCAGGAATAAATCCTTTCAAGTTAATTGATAAATATGCTTTTGAAAATGCAATTTATGTAGATGCTGAGCATAAACTTTCTGAAAAACTATCGATTAATTACGGATTAAGATTAAGTTCTTTTTTACGTTTAGGTCAAGATGAATTAAACATTTACCAAAACAATCAACCTGTAATTTTTAATGAAGATTTACAGATTTATGAAAAAGCAGAACCAATTGGCACAGAAAATTATAGCAGAAGTGATGTTATTAAATCCTTTTTAAACTTAGAACCACGGTTTTCAGTCGCTTATCAACTAAATAAAAATAGTTCGGTAAAAGCTAGTTATAATCGTATGACACAGTATTTACATTTATTGTCAAATACTAGTTCTCCAACGCCTTTAGATGTTTGGACGCCAAGTGGAAATTACGCAAAACCACAATTGTTAGATCAGGTCGCTATAGGATATTTTAAAAGCTTTAATAATGATGATTATTCTTTAGAAGTTGAAAGTTTTTATAAAACCATAAAAAACAGAATTGATTACATAGACGGCGCAGATCTAATTGCTAATAATGCAATTGAACAAGTTATCTTAAACGGAAAAGCTAGAGCTTACGGATTAGAAGTTCTTTTTAAAAAAAATGTTGGGAAATTTAAAGGTTGGATAGCCTATACCTTATCAAAATCAGAACAACAAACACCTGGCAGAACAACTACTGAAACTGGAATAAACAACGGTAATTGGTACAATACTGCATTTGATAAAACACATGATATTTCAATAACTAGTAATTATGAGCTTAATAAAAAATGGACTTTAAATGCTAATTTTGTTTTTCAAACAGGACAACCAACAACATATCCTGTTGCACAATACCAATACGCAGGACTAACAATTCCTAATTACGGAGATCGTAATTCTAATAGATTACCAGCATATCATCGTTTAGATATTTCGGCAAATTACACACCAAAACCTGACAAAACAAAAGGTTGGCAAAACTATTGGACCTTTAGTATTTATAATGCATACAACCGTTACAATGCTGCTTCAATAAGTTTTTCTGAAGATAGAATTACAGGCATAAATGAAGCAACAAAATTTTCAATTTTTGGTATTGTGCCTTCAGTAACCTATAACTTTAAATTCTAATGAAAAAATTAATATATATAAGCCTTCTGTTATTAGTTTTCAACTGTGAAGAAGTTGTAAACATTGATTTACCAACTACAGAACCTAAACTAGTAATAGACGCCTCACTAAATTGGTTTGATGGCACAGCAGGAAATGAGCAAGAAATAAAATTAACGCTGTCTGCATCGTTTTTTGATGCAGAAGTTCCACCAGCAAATAATGCGATAGTTAGTGTAACAGATCAAAATAACAATACATTCATTTTTACTGAAGAAAATAACTCTGGAGTATATAAAACAACAAGTTTTATCCCTGAAATTGATCAAGAATACACACTAACAATTCAATATAATGGAGACACTTATGTTGGTTCAGAACAATTAAAATCGGTAACACCAGTAGAATACGTAGAACAAAATAATGAAGGTGGTTTTTCTGGAGAAGATATTGAGTTAAAAGCCTATTATAATGATCCTGCTAACGAGCCAAATTTTTATTTATACCAATTTGATACAGATATAGCAGTCATACCAACCTATGAAGTTTATGATGATGAGTTCACCGATGGAAATCAAATTTTTGCATTCTTCACCGAAGAAGATTTAGAAGCAGGAGACGAAGTGATTATTAAAAATTACGGAATTTCAGAGCAATACTATAATTTTATGTTTCTATTATTGCAACAAACCACCGATAATAGCGGCGGACCATTCGAAACACAACCAGCAACCGTTAGAGGTAACTGTATAAACATCACCAATCCAGAAAATTACCCATTAGGCTATTTTAGAGTATCACAAGCTAATCAATATAATTATACAGTAAATTAATTGGGCGTTACCACAAGGGTCGCGCTATCCGTTACTAGTTTTGGCTCGATGCACGCCTCGCCAAAAGCTAACCACTACTATCGCTAACGCAAAAATAGCTAACTTTGTAACTATGAAATTTATAAAGACCACAGAGCAAGATTCTAGATATAATGATTTAGAAAAAATGAGCATTAATCAATTGCTCACAAACATTAATCAAGAAGATCAAACAGTACCATTAGCAGTACAAAAAGCAATACCACAAATAGAAATATTAGTAGAGCAGATTGTAAACAAACTAAAACAAGGCGGAAGATTATTTTACATTGGTGCAGGTACAAGCGGAAGGTTAGGTATAGTAGATGCTTCAGAATGTCCACCAACATTTGGTGTTTCTCATGATTTAGTCATAGGTCTAATAGCTGGCGGAGATATAGCTATAAGAAAAGCAGTAGAATTTGCAGAAGACTCAACAACACAAGGTTGGGAAGATTTATTAAAGCATAATATAAATGAAAAAGATATAGTTATTGGTATAGCAGCATCAGGAACAACGCCTTACGTTATTTCAGCATTAGAAAATTGTAACAAAAACAATATCACTACAGGTTGTATAACGTGTAATGCAGATAGTCCGCTTAATAATACAGCTAAATTTCCAATAGAAGTTATAGTAGGTCCAGAGTTTGTCACTGGTAGTTCTCGTATGAAAGCAGGAACAGCTCAGAAACTTGTGCTTAATATGATTACTACAACTACAATGATTCAATTAGGAAAAGTAAAAGGAAATAAAATGGTAGACATGCAACTAAGTAACAATAAACTAGTTGATAGAGGCGAAAAAATGTTAATCTCTGAACTTAATATAGATCGAGAAACTGCTCAGAATATATTAAAAAAATATGGAAATGTTAGAGAAGCTATAAAAAACTATAAAAATGGAAACTAAATCTACAGATAAAGAAATACTAATAAAAGGATTAAAACAATTAGGATTATCTCTATTATTAATGTTTATTGGTCCTTCATTTTTATACTTAATTTTAAGTAATAAAGATAAACCGTTCTACATCGTATTATTAATAATAGGAATATTAATTTGCTGTTTAGCTGTTTTCTTTGCTTTTAAAGGTATAAATACTATTCTTAAAAGCCTTTTTGAAAGTAATAAAACAAAATAATATACTTCATAGTTTAATTTTATTTTTTTCAAAAACAAAAGGACAAAAAAAAATCCTCAACAAATAAATGTTGAGGATTTAAAAAAGGCGACGACCTACTCTCCCACAATGTAGTACCATCGGCGCTAATGGGCTTAACTTCTCTGTTCGGAATGGTAAGAGGTGAGCCCCATCGCTATAATCACCTTAAATCTTTCGGTGTGCGTAGATTACTCTACCTGACCGTATATAGTGACATATTGAAAAATAATTCATGAAAATTTGTTTGTACTCTTAAAAAACAGGCGTACAATAAGCCTATGGGTTATTAGTACTACTTGGCTATGACATTACTGCCTTTACACCTATAGCCTATCAACGTGGTCATCTCCCACGACCCTTTAAAGAAATC